>CAMDGW010000102.1 GCA_945897695.1 Pseudobacteriovorax antillogorgiicola
CAGGAACTACAGGAACTACAGGAACTACAGGAACTACAGGAACTACAGGAACTACAGGAACTACAGGAACTACAGGAACCACCGAAACGCCTGCAAATCTTGGTTCAGATGTTACTAACACCACGAAGCTGGGACTTTTAGTAACCAAACAGGGTGTTCCCACACTTATTTTCAACGGAAGTAATCAGAGTAAGTTTTCTAATATGCAGTATTCGAGCGAGGCATTCTCGCTAGTAGCAGCCGATTCAGCCTTGCTTATGCAAGGTCAAGGTAACGTCCTCGGGCAATTTGGCTTAAAAGTTTCATTAACGTTTAAGTACGACAGCAAGACATGTTCTGGTAGCGCTGTCGGTAAGATTGAACAAGAAACGCCTATTTCGGTCAAATGTCAGTGAGGGGAAAAATCATGCTGAAATTTAAAATTTTTTTCGCCACGCTACTTACATTCCTGATAGCTGCATGTAACCCGCCAAAACTTGCTGGCTCTCGATTGAGGAGCTCGGCTTCGTCGAGCGCTTCAGTTTCACTACTTCCCACTACGGATGGATCGAGTCAGCTGACGTTCGTT
Organism: Pseudobacteriovorax antillogorgiicola; assembly: GCA_945897695.1. Classification (GTDB taxonomy): domain Bacteria; phylum Bdellovibrionota_B; class Oligoflexia; order Oligoflexales; family RGVZ01; genus CAMDKS01. Next base: position 569 of record CAMDGW010000102.1, read on the forward strand.
CATAATCACCCCGATGCTGGACCTGATAACTATAAAATGACCTCTTTGACGGTTTCCGCTCCCGCAGTCTCTTCTGCTGTAAACATTGATGGAACCTCAACTCGGCTTGCGCTAGCGCCTCTCAAATTCGACATCAACATGGTGGCGACGGCGAGTCCAAGAAAGCTTACATGTCTGGCACCGGGGATTCCAATGGGTACATCGTCTATTGGTTGTACACTTGAGGGTGGATCTTCGGATGGCGCAGATTCAGAAAAAAGCGCTGACAAGGAAATAGTAAAATACATCACAACTAAAAATACCGACATCTCCACAGCCTTAAAAGGCGTGAAAGCGACCATATTTGCGGGGACAGATTTGCCTGCTGGTGTCGTAGCCCATTGGCAGCAGCTGGAAAAGGATGCAAAGCTTGGTGGCGGGATGAATGGAGCGGCTGATGCCATTGCGGCAGAGATACGCGCATGGAATACTGGTCTTGATTTTGAGGCGGAGAAGGTGGCGGCAGTTCTCGTAAATGTTTACCGAGAAGGCTCTGCGCCCACAGACGCATCGACAACTGGATCTAGTAAGAACCCAGATAAGGAAATTGCAAGCTACATCGTTAAGCAGAAGGCAGGAATAGCTGAAGCTTTATACTTTGTTAAAACCAATATCATCAATGCCGAACTTCCAAGCGCTGTGGTCAGTCGCTGGTCTGGTCTTGAGAAAGATGTGAAAAGTTATAACGGTGATGTCGAGGCTACGACTCGCCAAATAGAGGTCTGGAATATCGATTTGGGGTATTCCGCAGAAGCTGTGGCTGCAGCGCTTTCTCCTAACTATAAATAAATTGAGATTTGGACTTAGTTCATAATCCTAAATATAACGAGCGTTACGCTTTGAGTGCGTAAGCAGCAGAAGTCTGCACTTGATTTAGGATTAGGGTAACAGATGGCAGGCCTTGGAGCGTGCTTATGATGGTCGGATTTACTTGACACCGATTGAGATCGACTTAGTCTCACCACCGCGTAGAATGTCGACTTCGATGGTTGTCGCTTCCTTCAGGGATTTTAGCGTCGAAATAGCGCCAGCTACACTATTCAATTTCAGGCCATTGAGTGCAATGATGATATCGTCATCCTTCATTCCACCTTTTGAAAAAATACTATCCTGGTCAATCTGATAAAGCCTGAAACCAACAATCACGCCAGATTGCACAACGGGCTCTGCCGTTGCCTGCATTAGAATTTTCGAAAGATCGTGATTGGCAATCCGATCGCGGTAGGCGCTGGTCATGATGACTTTGCCGTCAGCGCGCTCAAATCCGTCTTCTTTATAGGTTCCGTCAGGATTAACGGCAGGACCATGCTGCGCTGATAGTGCCGCGCGGAACTCACCTGCAAACTTATCCAGGTATACCAAGAAATTTTTTGCATCCCTGGTAATTACACGAATATATTTCTCGGAAACATCGGTCACTTTATATTTATTGTCGATGACGGTTCCAATTTTTACAGCCACAACTTGGCCACTTGATGTCACCTTGATCAATGCCACATTGTTGTCAGGGGTCTTTTGCGCAATAGTTCCCATAATCAGGAAACCAAGGGCGTTTCCATCCACTGGTTTTGCCTTTTGCAGGAGTATTTGCGCGAGTGCAGGCGTTGCCAGCATTGTCGACAAAATGATTGTTCCCATGTAACTGATATATCGGCCCACAGTCCATAACCCTCTAAGTTTGATGGCTAAGTTGGTTATCGGCTAGCGAGTATAATAGTTGATAGGGAGGATCTTTGGTCGTTCTGTAACCCATTGACTTTTCAATGTAAATTAGTGAAAATGAAAAAGAAATAAACATCACTTTGAGGGCGTCGCAATGGTTGAGCGCAAGAAAATTCGGAAGCTACTTAGTAACAAAGTACAGCAGCTCAATGAGGTGATTGCTGACATTGACACCATCTTGACTGAGATGGAAACAGATTTCTATAGGGTTTGTATTTTTGGTTCTGCTCGAATCGGCGTGGATAGCCCTTTCTATCATCAGGCATATGAATTGGCCAAGGAGCTGGCGCGACGGGGGGTGGATATCGTTACTGGCGGTGGGCCAGGACTTATGGAAGCTGCCAATCGCGGTGCAAAAGATGGAAGTAACTTGAGTCGTTCAATTGGTTTGCCTATTGAACTGCCATTTGAAACAGATGCAAATGCACACCTTGACGTGAAGCACCATCATAAAAGATTCTCTTCTAGGTTGGATGAGTTTATGCGGATAAGTCATGCGGTGGTTATCACTCCCGGTGGCATCGGCACTCTACTGGAGCTTTTTTACACCTGGCAACTTATGCAAGTGAATCATATCAAGCCACGCCCTTTTATTTTAGTGGGACACAGTATGTTTGATCCCTTGATCAAGTATATGGAAGATGTCCCCGTGGCGTTAAATCTGATGAATCGCGACGATATGCGGATGATAAAAGTGGTTGATACCGTGGATGAGGTCGTCAAATGCTTGGAGCCGCACATTGAGCATTTCCGCAAGCTTCATATCGACCATAGTGCCAAGTCGGGATCAAAGCACCAATGAATCAGACTGCCAAGGCTGTTCGCGGATGGTTCACCATCTTTTTGATCTGTGTGTTGCTGATCCCGATCAATGTATCTCAGTTTTCAACGTTATTGCTGCTCCCTTTTAGCCGTAAAGGCTTTATGCGAGCTAATATGGGAATTAAGGGATTTTATTGTGGGACAGTTGCCAGAGCAGCCCAATGGTGCGGTAATGTTTTGATTGTGACTGGTGATCGCCCGCGGCAGGAAAATTCAATTGTCTTCGCGAATCACCAGTCGATGATTGATATCATCTTACTATGGATGTGGAGCCTTGAAGGACAAACTATTGGTTGGATCAAGTGGTTTGCCAAGGATGTCTTGAAATATGTCCCCGGACTTGGTTGGGGGATGATGTTCGTTAACACTCTTTTTGTTAAGCGTGAATGGGCCAAGGATGCTAACTCCATTCGGGCTACATTTGCTAAGCTTCGTCGCGAAAATCTTCCAACCTGGCTCGTGATTTTTCCAGAGGGTACGAGAATGAAGCCGGCTAAGTTTGCGTCGAGCAGGGCTTACGCAGCTCGTAAAGGCTTACCCATATTTGATCATGTATTGCTTCCTCGGGGTAAAGGTATCCATGCCTGTATCCAGGGAATGTCAGGTCAACTTTCGGCAGTTTATGACGTGACTATTCAATATGATGGCGGCATTCCCAGTATCATTCAGTACTTTACAGTGGGCGGTTACACAGCTCGTTTTCATGCTATTCGCTACGAAGTTGCCGCGATCCCAGATCGGGAACGAGACCTTAACAACTGGTTGCTTGAAATCTTTACGCGCAAAGATAAGCTAATGGCAGACGGTCTTAAGACTTTGAGCTCTGCATTATGACGTTGCGTTGTCTGGGATCTATAGTGCGTTAGATAAATTTGATGTCACAGATGGTATACTCAAGTAAACCTCTGGGCGTATTTGCTTCGGCAAAGTCACCCACATGCTTATTCAGTAGTGCTCTGCCAAGCGGTGAGAGCCAGCTAATCTTCCCGGACGAGGGATCAGCCTCATCCTCGCCAACGATTGCCCATGTTTTTTTTAGGCCATCTTCATCAGCGATTGTAACTGTTGCACCAAAAACAACTTTGTCACCAGACTGGGATTTTGGATCGATAATCTTGGCTTTTTCCAGTCGACCTTTGAGAAAGTTGATACGTTTATCAATCTCGCGCAGTCGCTTGCGGCCGTAAATATATTCAGCGTTTTCACTGCGATCGCCTTGAGCTGCCGCCGCAGCAATTTCTTCCAAGATACGCGGTCTCTCATCGTCTGCGAGATGCCGTAATTCGCTATACATTCGGTCATAGCCAGAGGGGCTGATTAGATTATTCTTTACCGGTTTTTCTTTGACCATGCCTTGAGCTTTCGGGTTATCCAATAATATGACCGAGAAGATACAATACGGAGGCGGCAAATATACCAGCTACTATATCGTCAAAAAAAGTACCAAACGCCCCTGGGCCGTGTTCGTCAATATAGCCGACCGGTCCAGGCTTCCAGATGTCAAATAATCTAAATAATAAAAATCCACCAACAACATGCGGAACATCAAATGGAAACCATGCCAGCGTGACAAACATTCCAGCGAATTCATCAACGACAATTCGTGGGTCGTCGTGGAGACTCCAGATTCTTTCTGTTCTGGCTGTTGACCAAAGACCCACTAAAGAAATAATGAAAATCCAAAAAATAATTTCTAACGCGCTCCACTGATCCTGGTGAAATACCCAGATCAGAGGCAGCGCGGCAGCCGAACCAAAAGTACCAGGAGCTTTGGGCGCAAGTCCTGACCCAAAACCAGTTGCGATAAATTCGGCCAATCTATCCAGAAAATTTTTCATTATCTGTCCGATCTACTTAAATTTCAGCAGTTCTGCACCTGAAGCGACCGTATCTAGTTCTTTCACCTTTACAGTGTCGATGACGCCACCTGTATTTGCGAGGACTCGGTTCTCCATCTTCATGGCTTCGATAATCATAAGAGTATCGCCGGCACTGACGATGTCGCCTGCATTAACCATGATCTTAAGAACTTTTCCCGTAATCTGGCTACGCACGACGGCCGGTTTCTTTTTACGGCTACCTTCTTTGGAGTCCTGACCCGGAAAATACACAGAGACGATTGCTTCCATGTTGATAGGGTCTGATGCTCCAGCTGCCGAAAACTCAGCGCTGACGGCGATATCACCCTCACCTGGAAATTTGGCTACCGACTTTGATCTGATATTAATGGCAGCCCAATCATTGCTCTTTGTTAGATCTTTGATAAATAGGGCTCTTGTGTGTCGCTGCCACCGCAGCTGGACACTGCGGCCATCAATCGTGGCATCAAATGCTGCGTTGTCAGGAATATTGTCGGGAATTTGAACCACAGAAGATTTACCACCAACGGTTACGCTCCACTGCATTACTGACCTCCCCGAGTGATAGCATTTAAGCGGCCGCGATTCCGCCAAAGACTATCCATAGACTTTTCAGCTCTTGGGCCATCTCCCCCAGATAATGAGCCTGATCTCTTTTGATCTTCGCAAGCAAGAATTGCAGCAAGTATGGCAGCCTGATCCGTCTGCGCTTCATTCACGGAATCAAAAGTTTCCTTAAAATAAGCTGATTGCTGCTCGACAAAGCTTGTGTTGTGGCTTCCCTCAAGAAAGATCGGATGCCTTAATACGGCCTCGTGAAATTTAACGGTGGTGGGAACACCGTCAATTTCGAACTCCGCCAGAGCGCGTTTCATTCGCTCGATCGCAAGTTCCCTTGTGGGCCCCCAGACAATCAGTTTGGCAACCATTGAGTCATAAAATTGCGGAATCTCGTAGCCCGGGTAGAGATGCGAGTCGATGCGAACTCCCGGCCCTGCAGGAAAACGAATTTGATTGACGCGACCTGGTCCCGGTAGGAAACCTTTGGCGGGATTTTCTGCGTTAATACGAGCTTCTATAGCCCATCCGCGAAGTTTGATGTCTTCTTGTTTGAATGGAATTTTCTCGCCGCAGGCGATCAAAATCTGCCAACGGACCAGATCAATGTCGGAAATTTCCTCACTAACTGTGTGTTCAACCTGAATTCTGGTATTCATCTCCATGAAGTAGACCCTGTCGGGTGACTCGCAAATAAACTCGATGGTGCCCGCAGATGAGTATCCAGCTGCTTTGGCAGCCACTACAGCGCGGCGTCCAATTTCAGTGCGCTGCTCTTCGGTTAAAAACTTACTCGGCGCTTCTTCTATCAGTTTTTGGTGACGTCTTTGAATTGAACAATCCCGCTCAAATAAATGAACGCCATTGCCATGTTCATCAAAAAGGATCTGCACCTCGATATGTCGTGGATTTTCGATGTAGCGTTCGCAAAAAACCGCCGGATTTCCGAAGTAGCTTGTGGCTTCACGAGTACAGGCTGCAAATGCTTCCGCAAGATCGTTCATGGTGCGGACAACACGCATTCCCCGTCCACCGCCACCAGCAGATGCCTTCAGAATCATTGGGAAGCCGACTATCTCTGCGTGCTTACGCAGGTCATCGACATCCTTCAATGGGTTTTCCGAACCTGGCACACACGGCACCTTGTGCTGCTTCATCAGGTGCTTGGCCTGAATTTTATCGCCCATGAGTCTCATTGCCTTAGAGGACGGCCCAACAAATTTCGCCCCGGCCTTGGCGACTGCATCCGCAAAGTCAGCATTTTCTGATAGGAATCCATAGCCTGGATGCACGGAGTCGGCTTTAGAGGATTTGATTGCGTCTACAATCGCAGGGATATTTAGGTAAGTCTCAGCTGGCGTATTTCCCGGAAGTTGGACGGCGTAATCTGCGAGTTTTACGTGCAAAGAGAATTGGTCGGCATCGCTATAGAGCGCTACCGTTTCAATTCCTAAATCGCGTGCAGCTCGAATGATTCGTACTGCAATTTCACCGCGATTGGCAATCAGCAGTCGTTTGAGGGGGAGTTTTTGGGATTTTATCGCTGTCTGCATGTGCTGTTCCTTGCTGCTGTTACAGCGGAATATTGCCGTGTTTGCGCTTAGGGGCATCTTCCCTTTGGTGCTGGATGCATGGAGTCCGCGTATGAGATAATCGCGCGTCTCTTCGGGTAATATGACGGCGTCAATGTACCCCTTCTGCGCTGCAATATAGGGGTTAGCAAATTTGTCAGAGTACTCGGCAATTACTTCTTTGCGCCTACTCTCTTGATCTTTGGCAGTCAGGATGTCATTTCTGAAAATGATATTGCATGCACCTGCAGCTCCCATGACGGCGATTTCTGCATTGGGCCAAGCAAGATTTAGATCAGCTCCAATATGCTTACTATTCATAACGTCGTAGGCTCCGCCGTAAGCTTTGCGGGTAATGACTGTCAATTTCGGGACTGTGGCCTCGCAAAATGCATAAAGCAGTTTGGCGCCGTGTCTAATAATCCCACCTTTTTCCTGAGCCGTGCCTGGCAAAAAGCCCGGAACATCCACAAACGTCAGTAATGGGATATTAAAAGCGTCGCAAAAACGAACAAAGCGCGCAGCCTTGATGCTGCTGTTAATGTCGAGAACACCTGCAAGTTGATTAGGATTATTTGCGACAATCCCCACCGGTTGACCTGCTAGGCGGGCGAAACCTGTAACCATGTGTGGAGCAAATTCCGGCTTAGTCTCAAAGAAGGTTCCTGGATCAACGACGCAGCGAACGACTTCTATCATGTCGTAAGGTAGGTTTGGATTAGCCGGGACGATCTTTCCAATTTTTTGGCGGGCCGCTTCAAGTTCTGCCGAAAGGTTGCTGTCGCTAGCTGGATCCGCAGTTACAACACCGTCATCAAGATTGTTTGAAGGCAGATAACTGAGCAATTGTTTGACGGCAGTGAACATGTCTTGCTCGGATGGAAATCTATTGTCGGCTACGCCGCTTGTTGATGTGTGCGTATGTGATCCTCCCAGGTCATCAAATGTAACTTCTTCGCCGGTAACGGCTTTAATGACGTCAGGCCCAGTTATAAACATATGACTTGTGTCATCCACCATAAACGTAAAATCTGTCATGGCAGGAGAGTAAACAGCACCGCCAGCGCATGGTCCGCAGATCAGAGAA
>CAMDGW010000103.1 GCA_945897695.1 Pseudobacteriovorax antillogorgiicola
GAAAGCGGATACGTTGTTCGTCCACAACTGTTGACCCTGAAGACCATTTAACTTCAAGTACATGTAACCCATCAGCCACCTTTGAGAGCACAGCCCTCGGAGATCCACCTTGATCAAAGGGCACCCTGTTGCCGTCTAGAAGTGCTTCCACCTTTGCAGAACCAAGGCCATCTTTAGGCTTTAGCAAAATCTCGATTGAGTCATCAATTGCGAACGCGGCCCCGGTATTGGCGCCGTTGATCTGGACATCAAACCTCGGAAACCGCCCCCACTCCGTGGCAACTTTTGGTTCCATTAGACCAGGGGGAGGATTATTCGGATCAGCACCCACAGACTCTGCCCAAAGCTTCAATACCTCTTTGGCATCTAGATTTGGATTTGCACTGTAAGGGGTTCCATCGCCACCCATTGGCTCAAGTGCCACCCACATAAAGTCAGGATGATCGCGCTGACTTTCACTAACCCACTCTCCACCAACTATATCGCCAACATCATTAAGCTCCAGAATGTAGTAGTAAACCTTCGGTTTATAACGCTGTTCGGTTGAGATGGTGTTAGTCAGACGCTCATCTACGAAAGCATTACTGTGATAAATTGTCATAGCGACGCTACGAAACTGCTTGGCGGCTGGATTATACTTGTATTCGTCTGCACTGCTGCCTGTGATAATACGATTTGCATCCGAGCGACTGACTGTTCTGCTGTCGAAGGTGTATTTCCACTGTGGATAATTCCACACCTGCTCCTTTGAAGACATGTCCATGATCAACGGATACTTCTGAATACCAATCCAGTTCGTGATGGCCACGTGAAAGGTACCAGGATTAACATCATCACAGCTGCCCATCGTCAATGGGTCTTGCCGACTACCAGGAGGTGTTAGCGGTGCGTCATTGATCAAACCGCAGCGATTACCTCCAAGAAAGTAGAACTTCGCCCCCATGTATACTTCAGCCAGCAGAGCTTTAATGTCTTCTGGATAGAACGTCACGTCGCCACGAACAACCTGTTTAGACGGCTCTGCGTGACGGCTAGAGGCTGCCGAAAATCCATTACAGTGGCCAGCCCACGCAGCTGAATCATCGTTGGCACCGACCGTGTGGTTCTTGCGTTCCCAGTCAGCTGCTTTCGTCGTTGAATCTTTGTTGAATACGGAGTCATACTTTTCTAGTGCGCTGCTTCCCCGCATACGCACGTTAGTTCCCCCTTTGTTTTGAGGATACCAGCTGCCAACGTAAGGCACCCTCTCAGGGGCTACTTCACCAGAATTCTTGGTGCCATCAAATCGTCGGTCATAATCTTTTTTGAAGATGGCGTAATAGAAATTACTTTTTGCCCGAATCTCTGTCTGACCAGAAGCATAGAACTGAACCATGGGATCCACAGGCCTTGTTTTGACATAATCCGGGGCAGGGCTTTCAGTGGTTGTCTGAGGTTTACACATGGCAATGAGAGGAACTATGGCCCCCATAGCTATGCACTTACCTAAGGATCCCATCAAAAATCTCCCCATCCACCATCAATAACCTGATTGCTCTCAATATTTTACGCATTTGGACAAAAAATTACCACCTACCTCGCGACGAGGTAGGTGGCATTTGCTGGTATTTCACTAAGTCGTGGAGTGGACTTAATGAAGATTCTTGTTTGCGATTACTGACACTTGATAGCACGCGTGCGGATAATCTGCTTGACGACGTTTGCCAGTTCGTTGGAGTTGGTAATTTCGACCTTCCAACGCTGGCAAACTGAGCCTTGGCCGTCCACGCAAGTTGGGACTACCTTACTGGTCACTGCGTCTGCGAGGGATACTCGGTTATTGCGACCGAGAATATCATCCAAGTATGCATCAAAACTCTGGTATCTCTGGGCATTATAAAAGTGCACAGGCTGGCCAATCTGCCCAGCTGGCTGGCTCATCTGCCCGGCCGCCTGGCTCATCTGCTCAAAGCTTTGGAGCATCTGTGCATGAGCAGCTTGACGTTGGGCCCGGCTTTGGGAGTTATCAATAAAAACCGTAATAACTTCAACACCTGAGGCACGAAGAGCTTTAGCGCGGTCCGCAACATCCGCTGGATCGCGATCAGTTGGTTCACCATCAGTAACCAGGACTGCGAGGCGGGCTCGACCATCATTGGCATTTACGTTAAAGAGGCTATTAGCCGTTGCGATTGCTGTGCCATAAGGTGTCGCTCCGAATGGGTCGCGCGTAAACTGCAAAGCTGTCTGAATACCTGCACGGTTTTCTGTCACAGGACGGGAACTAACCCAACCGTTGGTTGCGATTTTCACCGTTTGAACAGCGTTGCCTTCGGCTGGGAAACCAACAATTGAAATATTGCTTGCTGCCATCGGGGATGAGTCTCGGGCAGAGACATCTGCTAATAAGTCAAATGCAGCAAGCACGGCCTTCTCGCGATTAGTTTCCTGACCGCAACGATACATATCAGCGCCGTTGACGCTCCTCGCAAGAGTTGCGCCTGGACAGTCAGTTGCAGCATTAGAACTTGAGTTATCAACGAGGAATGCGATGTTAGCGCCGATGGACTTCTGATTGGCGGCACAGACCGGAGTGTCCGGAGCCTGGGTCGTCGGGATACCTGTCGTGTTAGAACTATTCGTCTCTACCTTTTTAGGGGGATTGCCTGTCCGGGTCCCACCGCCGCCTTTGGCATCGCCGCAGGCTTGCATCGACAGCATCAAAGGCATAAGCCCAATTACTAAAATAGCGTTTCTAGCGATCATAAAACCTCCACAGCAACCAGCTAAATTCAACCAACAGCAACAAAAACCCCCTCTTCATAGAAAGGATTAAATTAATTTAAACATTTCTATTGAAATATGTCAACATTTTATTAAAATATTAAAATAAACCCCCTCAAAGGGGTTAGCGCCTCTGGGGAGTTGTTTGTTTTTTACAATACTTTCAGCGAGTTACGTCACCGGCCGGTTTTGGAGGTAGTGCTGAAACTCCTTTTATGTCGTCGGGGAAGCTACTGCTGAATGACCAAGTCTGCAGAGTATTATCCTGGTTCCAGTAAAATTTTACCTCTTTCGTGTAGCTTGGACTAAACAGGCGATATTTGTAATATCCGTACGTCCAAGCAGGGGTCCCATCATTGGAACCGACAAACTGAGGATCCCCGAGAATAAGCTTTACGTCAGTCTGGCGCGTTTTTCCTTTTTTCACCCAGTCCAACTGGGAGAAAAAGTCACGACCCTGGGTCACGCAGGAACTAAAAATAAAGCACAACAATGGCAATGCAAATTTCAAAAAAGATTTTGAACCTAACATAAAGTCCCTCTCACCAAGCAAAATTTAAAGTCAGATATCACTGACAACGGTCCATATTAGAAAAAAAAACGCGCCGTCACAAGTGCGGCGCGCCTAAACTTCGGAGGACCTGAAACTTCTTGGAAAAAAATCAGCTTGCTAATTCCATGGAGCGGCTGTTCGACTGACCTGTTTGGTCCGTCGCGGCCGGTGCCTGGCGGATAACTTGCTGCAATTGGAACGTTAATAAAGACTTTGGAATCCAGAATAGTGCTGCAAGCTCACTGACCACGTTGCGACGCGAATCAAGTCGAGCCATCTCGTCTAGTAACATCGTGCGAGGAGCAAGAAGAGTGGCGACAAAAATCAACTGCTCGTAGGCAGCCAACTTCTCGTCGACAGCGCCAAGCTCAGAATACCGTGAGCGTTCAGCCTCAAAGATAATGCGAGCAAGATCTTTGAGCACGCTCATACGGGTCTGCGCCTTCAAATCACCTTTGCGATAGTTAATCACATAATGACCTGGCTTGGTTCTCAGAACGCGACTCAGGCGATCGATCATTTCAATTGGCTGCATCTGAACAAAGGTAAAGAATCGAATGACCTCAGGAAGGTAAAGCGGCGCTGTCGTGAACTGAGACTGACCATGCAGCTGAGCAACGAATGCTTCCACGCGATCTCGGGCTGCCTTCATGGCGACTTCCCCAGCTTCGCGAGCTTTTTCAATCGTGGCAGTGATGGTATTGCTTTCGACGTACTCGAAGAATGCCTCATCCAAGCCGGCTGCACCAGAAGCAAGATCGTGAATAAGGGATGCCTCAACATTAAGCGTTTCTGATAGCTTCGCCAGCGCGAATACGCTGCGAACACTTTTTTCACCGCGCTTCCAGTGGCTACAGTCGGACGGATTGAATTCGAGAATGTTACCGATCTCCTGGTCGTTCACCTTCTTGTTACTACGCTGATGCGTCATCACTTTTTGGCAGAATTTGAACAGTTGGATGGAATTCGGGAATTTCACCGTCTCAGAGCGCTTCATGGCCTCTCCCCCTTGCGATACAAGTGCGCCGATCCTGACAATCTGCGAACGCGGATCAAGTAAATTGGATTGAACTCGTTGGTATACTTTAAATATATCTGGCAGCCGGTTTTTATGTCAAGAAACGGCCAGGCAATAATCACCTATTTACGATTTCATGCGGGTTTCAAGGCGGCAATAATGACTGACTCCTTTGTACCACAAGGTCGATGAGCCTTGCGCACATTGTTACTTCTATCATCTCGAAAAAAATTCGGAAAAAATCTTATTTTTGGTTTTAATCAATAATTTTCGTATTGTTTCGGCGACGTCACATTTGTTACAAGCCCAAAGAAAATTAACGTCTCTACAAGAAAAATACAAAAATCCAAAAGAAAAAAGCCAGACTCGTGTCTGGCTTTCCAATTTTTTCAAAAAATTTTTTTCTTAAATGCCTGCCGGGAAATGAAACAAAAAATTTTTTGTTAGCACTAAGAAAAACGCTCTACAACATATCTAGTCAGTCGTAAGCATCCGGCGAGCAACCCTACACCCGCCATCAAAACTGTCATTGGCTGAGCAGTCAAAAATGCAATGACAGCATTCAAAGATCCAACAACGTCAAAACTACCTGTCTCGCCTGCGGACCATGCTAGCGTTGACACCCAAGCGATGACAAACACGCTAAAAATTCCTATGAAAACATCGGTGCCCGTTGAAGCAATGAAACGCACCGCTTTAACGTACCAATTTGAGATTGTGCGTTTACGAATCTCGGCTTCAACGCTGTAGGGAGCATAGGCTGCATGTGCCTGCCGCATAACCGAAGTGTCTATATCCGTAACGTGGACCTTAGGATTCGGCGTTTTCAAAGCACCGAGACCAATTCCTTCAGACAAGGGACGTATGCGCAGATCACGCTGAGTCATGACCAAACCTCACCAAAAAAGTTACAGGGACCGTGAGCTCGATCGTAACATAGTTGTGCTGATTGGCAATGCATATGGGACCAAAGATACGTCTGGTCCAACTAAAGACAAAATTGAATCTACTTGGATTAGGAAACGCGCGTGACGGCTTCTATCGAGGCCTTGTTATCGCCTGCCGAGGCAGTTCGTTCAAACAACTCAAGGCTAGCGCGTTTTCGCTGTAGCTCCTGAATTTTCTTGTCTTCTTGGCTATTTGTACCACCATCCACGAGCTTTTCAATGGTCTTGATGGCGGCCTCGAACTCAGCTTTGGGAAGTCTTAGAAGCTTTCCTTTCAGAGCTTGCACTTGGGTCGCTTTTTGATCCAGCATGCCAAGATCCATGCAATCGCGCTCAATAGAATCAAAGTAAAACCAAAGGTTTTCCAGATTGATTCCCTTTTTTGCTTCGTTTGACATGGCGTCCTCGAGTCCTCGCAAGATTACGAGAGCTCTTCGGGCTGATTCGTCGAAACTTTAGCCAAACTGTCGAAATACCCAACATCCCAAACGGCGAATTTTAACTGATTTTCGTTGCCCATTCAGGAGGTTAAGTATTATCGTAATGTCTGATGTTTTATGATCAGCGCACATCCAAAAAGGCAGATTTTCATGCAACAAATTCTAATGACCAACACACTGACTGGTAAGAAAGAACCTCTGAAGCTACTCGACCCAGCATCTAATCATGTTGGTATTTATGCTTGCGGAGTTACTGTCTATGATGACTGTCACATCGGGCACGCGATGCAGGCCATATACTTTGACATCATGAGATCCTATTTGCGTTACTGCGGTTATAAAGTGACTTACGTGCGTAACTACACGGATGTTGACGACAAGATTATCAACCGCGCAAAAGAGCGCGGAATCAGTCCCGCTAAATTGGCAGCAGACATGATTGCTGGAAGCGAACGCGACATGCGCGCCATAGGCGTTTCTGCAGCGGATTTTGAGCCCAAAGTATCAGAAAACATCTCTGAGATCATCTCGATGATTCAAACGCTAATCAAAAACGGATTTGCATACTCTACTAAGACTGGGGATGTTTATTACCGCGTCAGAAAGAAGTCAGATTACGGAAAATTATCAAATCGTAAGCCGGATGAACTTCGTTCTGGCACACGAGATATTGTGGCAGGAGAAAAAGAAGACGACCTTGATTTTGCACTCTGGAAAAGTGACACCACACCGGATGCATCCTGGGCAAGTCCCTGGGGTAAAGGCCGCCCAGGATGGCATATTGAGTGCTCTGCCATGTCGTGCAAGCACCTTGGTAAATCATTTGAAATTCACGGTGGCGGTCGCGACCTTGTGTTCCCACATCACGAAAATGAAATTGCACAGTCCGAGGCTGCAAACGAAGCACCCTATGCAAATATCTGGCTCCACTCGGGACTGCTTACAATTGACCATCAGAAGATGTCAAAAAGCCTTGGCAATCACATCTCCATCCAGAAGTTTCTGCAAGACTGGCCTGCTGAGGTTCTCAGACTTGGATTTTTGATGAATCATTATTCTTCAAATATCGATTTCTCACAGTCATTCTTTCAAACTTGCCATAAGCGACTTCTATACTATTACGAAGGACTGGTGGCCATGGACGAGTATGCTGGCAACACAAAATCAGCACCGGATAAAAGCACCATTGAGGCTTTCCATGCCGTTATGTCTGACGACTTCAACACGGTGGCTGCAATCAGTGCTATTAATAAATCATTCAAACAAGCACGCGAGCTCCTGACCTCCAAGAAAACCCCCCAGAAACAAGCGGAAGTTTCTGCAATCGCTGCGGGGATTCGCGAGATAGGCCAGATTCTTGGTCTCTTCAAATCTGACGCCGCATCGGAAGTACAAAAGATTAAGATCAAACTTCTGCCGTCACTTGGAATCACAGAATCTGAGATTCAAGCGGCGATCAATGAGCGTAAGGATGCCCGCGCTACGAAAGATTTTGCTCGTGGCGACCAAGTACGCGACACTATGGCTGCCAAAGGTATTGAGCTTCGAGATACGCCGCAGGGTACCGTCTGGAGTGTTAAATTTTTGGGAGATGAGTGACATGCAGAGTTCTGCGGCATTCATCATCAAAAACCTTACAGAAGCTATCACTCTCGCTCCGCTAGCAAAAGACGGCCGTTTCACAAACATCACAACCGCTGATCTTGGGCGCGTCAAACTGTGTTGGATCGCCGTTGAACATGGAAAAATTTCTGAAATTGGCTCAGGCGAGTCACCTGATAAATACCAGAGCTGGCAAGTCATCGATGGCAAAAACTGTATAGCCCTTCCAGGTTTGATAGATGCACACACTCATCCGGTATTTGCCGGTCTGCGCGCTGATGAATTCTGTATGCGACTTGATGGAGTCACATATCAGGAGATTGCCTCTAAAGGTGGCGGTATTCAGTCGAGTGTAAGAAGTTCTGCCAAAGCATCCGACGGAGAGCTTGAGACACTGCTGCGCCAGCGCATGAAAGCATTTGCCGAGCATGGCGTCACAACAATCGAAATGAAATCAGGTTATGGTCTAACCGTATCCGAAGAACTTCGTCACCTGCGCATTATAAAAAAAGTCGGGTCCTCGTCCGATCAAACAATCAGTGCCACATGCCTTGCCTTGCACGCAGTTCCGAAAGAGCAAACATCCTCAAAGGCTTGGGCTGAGATCTGTGCAAAAGATCTGCTTCCCATCGTAAAATCAGAAAAGTTAGCTGATGCCGTTGATGCATTTATTGAACAGGGCTACTTCTCGGTCGAAGACTGCGCACCATATCTTGATAAGGCGCGCGAACTCGGCCTCCACATCCGCGTCCATGCAGATGAGTTTTCAGATGCAGGTGCCGCCAAATGGGCAGCAAAGTACAACGCACTCAGTGCTGACCACATGCAGTTTGCGTCACAGGAAGGGATCAGCGCCATGGCCAAGGCGGGAGTCGTTGCATTGCTATTACCAGG
>CAMDGW010000104.1 GCA_945897695.1 Pseudobacteriovorax antillogorgiicola
TGTTTCGACTGAGTACGGGGCAGCCGAAGTTGTAAATTTTAGTGGATCAGGAATTAGTCTGCTGTTGAAACAATCGCTTGTTATCGGCAGCAAAGTTAAAATAGATCTAGATAGCCGCCACCCTGGGCTTGCAAGTGAAATGCGAGCTAATGGACTTGAGCAGATTAACGCTGAGATCCGCTGGAGCTACCAATCTGCCCGAGGGTTCGTGCATGGTATGATGTTCTTAGGATTTAATCCTGAACAACAAAAGGAGTTCATGCGATTGGTCGTGCATTATGCATTCTCTCATGAAACGGACAATGGTGAGGACTGGGTGATGATGACGCAAGTAAAGTCGGCTGACCTGAAAATAGTCTGCGCTCTCTTGATCGCCTTGATGCTGCCGTCGTGTATGAATTTCAATCCAAACGAAATTTACGGCATTGAGCCCGTGAAAGCACCTGTCGCCAAAGTTAAGACGGAGCAGCCTAAATCTCTGCTTGACTGGCTTAAGTTCCGCCCTGAGAAAACCTCTTCTCCAGTATCTAGTGTGGCCCTGGCCGCAGCGATGCGTGGAGACCATGAGCGGACACGTCTTGCTATGGGATTTGGACTTGAAAAGGCACAGGCCATGGATGTGGGCGTTTATGGAAAGCTCGGGAAATCCACAGTTTTTATCGCCCATCGAAAGCATATTCCAGATTATGACCGGCTTTATTGGGTTATGATCAGGGTATTGAGTGAAAAATACGGCTGCTTCATCAAAAGAAAATTTCCCTATGATAATCAGATTGGCTTTGAGTGTCGGGACCGCAGGACGATCGTGATGCAAAGAGATATTTCTGGGGACTATGCAAAATTCGTAGGCTGGCAGTTTGATCCTTCAGGAAAGGAAGTTGTCATCACTAAAGAGGCGAAATTAAAACAGGAGCGATTTAATCGGGTAAAACTAAGGGCGCAGAGTCCTTAAAATCGCGCGTACAGGACTTGCATCAAAGCCTTTCAGCTTTAAGGGAAGTGCAATTAACTCGTAGGCCCCATCCGGAACGCCATTCAGGACAATTCCTTCGAGGTTTGCGATATTGAACTTTTTAAGCGCCTGATGAGCAGGTAGTGATTTGGATGAAAATGGGTCGACAGAAGGTGTGTCAATTCCCACTAGAATGACTCCGGCGCTTCCCATTTCCTCAATAGACTCGGCAGAAAAAGCGGCGAAGTTTTGATTGAAGTGTCTAGGATCGGGAAAAGAGTCAGTTCTGAAGAGCAGTCTCTTGATCCCGGAAGCAATGGCCTCTCTGCAATCAGCGGCCTCGATTAATTGTTTTCCGCGGACTGTTTGGACAAAGCAAGTCCCAATGTAAGGATCTAGTGGGACGTGTTCCATGGTAACGCCGGTTTCGCTGTAATGCCGCGGAGCATCTGCGTGAGCGCCAATATGAACGGTGGAGTGTATCGTTGATAAGTCAATATTAGACCCTTTTGAAATGTCACAGAGCACTTCCCTGCGTAGCGGCGTGTCGCCTGGCCATACGGCAATTTCTTCTGAGATCATCGGTGAAATGTCGATTATGTCTGTCATATTGATCCGTTTGTTTTTTATTTAATCCTGTTTCTGATTTCCTTAACAGCTTCCATGTAATCAGCCCGCAATTGATTTTCATCCCAGTCAGGTAAATCACGATTCCAAAGGGCCCAGCTACCATTAACCATGACGTGGGTCACATCCCGTGAGCCCATGGAGTAAATGACATTGGCGAGTAAATTGTCTCGTGGCTCCGAGCTAAGAGATTGTTTAAGCATAACAAGGTCTGCATATTTTCCAGGTTCAAGTGTTCCAAGGTCGTGTGAGCGACCCATGACATTTGCGGGGATAGTGGTTGCCATGGCCAGCATATGATCAGGTGTTAGTGACTCAAGGGGGATTTTGTGGTCCCGAGCGATCAAACTAGCAATCTTTACCTCTTCAAGGATGTCTGCATTATCATTGCTTGCGGCGCAATCGGTCCCAAGAGCCAACGGGATGTTTAATGCGTAGAAGTCTTCAATGGATGCCAATTTGTCATAAAACAGTGTCGATGTTGGGCAGTAACCAATTGTTGCGCCTGAGTCCTTGATCATCTGTAGGTCTTGGCGATCGGCACTTGTTAAGTGAACCACAAGGGAAGACGGCGTGAGAGCTCCGGCCTTGGCAGCCATAGCCACCGGGGACAAGTTTTCGCGGGACTTAACTCGCTCTCGCTCTCCGGGAGTTTGTGATAAATGCATATGGAGTGGGATCTTATTGATTCGAGCATAGTCAGCGCACTCTTTAAGGAGTTCAAAAGAGACCGTATCTGCGGCGTGTGGCGCTATGAGATGGCTAATCAAGGAGCTGAATTTTGATTTTTCAACGAGTTCCTTTGCTCGGTTCCAGCTTTCTCGGCCTGGAAATGCTCCGCCAAGATCGGCGATGGTCTCACCAATCCATCCGCGAACACCAAAAGTTTCAAATGCGCGAGCCACTCCTTCGCTGAAATAGTAGTGATCTACGAATGAGGTGACACCAGCCCGCAGGCCGTCATAAATGTAGGAGTACGAGAGTGGCTGCAATAGATCCGGCGTTAAACTTTTTTCAGCCGGAAACAGGAAGGATTCTATCAGGTCAGTTTTTCCGTGGCCAAGCCCACGAAAAAAACCCAAGGCCACATGGGTATGTGCATTAAAAAGCCCGGGCATAATTACGTAGCCGGAGGCGTCAAGAAATGCAGCATTTGGCGCCTTTGCCTTAACATGAGCTGTGGGCCCTGCCGATACAATCTTTTGATCTCTGATGTAAACCGCGCCATTTTCGATGGGCGTTAGAAATGGGCCCTGAATCAAGGATGCGTGGCCAATGACGATTTCCTGATGCTTGGGTGCAAGTGAAGCAGTTAAAGAAAGCATTTCAGTCACAAGGAGGCTCCCCCTGAAATTTTGAGTTGTATTAGCTTAAACGGATACTGCCTCTAGTGTCCATGGAGTTGATTTCTGCAAGGTCGCGAAAAGAAAAACGGCCACGTCAGATGACGTAGCCATTTCCCAGGTTCCTGAATCCGCTATTTGGAGGCCAATGCCCCAATCACAAACAGAGGACTATCATTAAAAAGATGTGCGTAAGCGATTACTTGATCTTCGCTTCTTTAAACACGACATGCTTACGCAATTTTGGATCGTATTTTTTGAGCTCAAGCTTGTCTTTGCCCTTTTTCTTGTTAGTCGTGTAGAAATATCCAGTACCAGCTGTTGAGACAAGGCGGATAAGTTCCCGAGCGCCTGCTTTTGCCATAATTCGTCTCCTAAAATCCTAATAATGTGCCGGACCTTTTTGAGTCCTAGCGTTTAGCGAGCGGAGTTTGTAACAGAATCCCTCCTGATTTGTCTAGGTTTTTTATGACCGAGTTTGATGCTGATGGGTAACTCTCAGTGCTAATTGGTATTGCTGAATGGAGGGTGAAAAGGTTAATATTAACAGCAAATTGTATTTTATCCTTTTTGTTTGAGAGGCTAGTGCGAGGCCTCTGGCGTCTTGGGTCCTTTAATTGGAAAAAAGCTAGGGAGTGGCTTCCAGTGAGACGTTTGGTCGTGCTTTTCGGGCTTTCCATGTTTTTTGCGCTAAGGTTGGAGGCAAATCCTCTGGCTTTGCGCAGGTCTGTCTTTCGGATTGAGACCACTGGACAGGAGCGAAATTTTTTAAATCCTTGGCGCCTTGACTCCCCCGAAATGTGGTCAGGGACGGGGTTTTATATTGGTAACGGCCGAATTCTAACCAATGCCCACGTGGTGGCTAACGCAAGCTCAATTACTGTGCAAAGGGATGGCGATGCCCGTAAGATTCCCGCCTATGTCCAGTTTATTGGTCACGATGTCGATCTTGCTATCATCGGTGTGACTGATGGGCGTTATCTGAAAAATGTGGAAGCCCTTTCATTTGGATCCATTCCCAAATTGAGATCGCCTGTGACAACGGTGGGGTATCCGATGGGCGGTGACCAGATTTCCATGACTGACGGGGTCGTAAACCGAATTAGTTATCAAACATATGTTCATACTGATGCAGACATGCATTTGCTCGTTCAGGTGGATTCTGCCATCAATCCTGGAAACAGCGGTGGACCAGTATTTCAGGGGCGTAATGTCGTGGGGGTTGCATTCCAGTCTCTAACTCGTGCTCAGAGCGCTGGTTTCATTATTCCTGTTCCGGTTGCTGAGCGTTTTCTGAACGATTGTATGGACGGCCATTACGATGGTGTGCCCCATTGGGGGGTCGAGACCCAGGACCTGGTATTCAATAACTCAATGGCAGCTCGCTTTTATAAAATTCCCCAAAAAGACGGCCGTGGAACTCTGGTGTCTCGAGTTCATGCTTGGTCGCCAGCGCGCGGGATCATCCGGCGAGGCGATGTTTTATTGTCCATAGCTGGAAAAGATATTGGTGTTGACGGTCGAGTGGCATTTGAGGGTGAGCGCGTTGACTATGAGGCGCTTTATGATTTTCGACTGAGTGGCGAAAAAGTGCGCATGGAAGTATTGCGCGATGGTGCCATACTTAATTTGGAAGTTATCGCCGGCCAAGGTCTGCCGCATCAATATTCTGGTCGAGTGTTTTCCCGCAGGCCAAAATTCACGGTGTTTGGTGGCATTGTTTTTACGGCGCTGACCCTCTCTGTCATGGAGGTCTGGGGCGATTCTTGGGAAAAACGCGCACCACTCATCCTTCGTAATTTGGTTCGTAACCCGTTTGATCTTGAGGAGGCCCAAGGTCGAGACGAACTGGTAATTGTAAGCGATATTCTGGTCAACAAGGCTAACGCTTTTGTCGAAGTGAGTAGTCCCGCCCTCGACAAGGTCAATGGTCAGAAAGTTAAGTCCGTCAGTATGCTTCACGAGGTGTTGCGCACAGCCAAGGACGAGACGCTGCGGCTAGACTTTATGTTTGATAAGGTGCCTTGGATCTTTAATCTAGCTGAGCTGCGTGCCGTTCACGATGAGACTAATAAAAGGTACGGGGTTTCGCCAGTATTTTGGCTTGAACCATACTCCGTCGATGCGGCTGTCACCAAGGAGGGCGTGCAATGATTCGCTTGGTGCTACTTGTAACACTGGCATTTACTATCGTGGCAGCTGGGCCCTTGCATCGACCTCATAACGAATATTCAGGCCGCGATGCGTCAGAAGTTGAACGAAGCGTTCTACATTTGACAGTCACCCGGGCGGTTCCTGACCCCGAAGCTCCTTGGTCCACTCAAAATCTTGATGTTGCCGGATACGCAGGGGTTGTGGTGGGCGAGAATCGAGTTCTCACACAAGCTTCAATCGTTTCAAATGCGGTTTATATTCAAGCCCAAAAGGTTGATGATGTTGAGAAGATTCCAATGCGGGTTACCTTCGCCGACTATGAGGCCAATCTAGCCATTCTTAGTCCTATCGAGGGCAAAGAACTGACCGGTGTGAAGATTATGCCTATAGGTGGAGACATACCTGTCGGAAGTGATGTCTCGCTCATATCCATTGAAAATGAACGTCAGTTACGTCGGGTTGAAGGCCGCGCCATGGAGGTTCGATTGAGAGACGCTTCTCTCGGTGGTTTAGCAGTACCGATGTACTCCATGACCGGAATGAATCGTTCATCTTGCAAGTCTGATCCGATGATCAGAAAGGGTTCCTTGATCGGTATTTGTCAGACTGTTGCCGAGAGCCAGCCGCAGGTGATCACGTCAGGAGTTCTTAGCCATTTTATCAATGAAAAATTAAATCCCGAGGGCTACCGCGGTTTCAGCTCCCTTGGTGTGTCTCTTCATCCCGTTCGCAGCCCATGGCAAAGAAAAACTTTGGGAATTCCTGCGGGCAAAGGAGCTCTCCGGGTTGCGTCAGTTAATGAAACCAGTCCTTTTAGCGACTGTGTAAAAAGCGATGATGTACTGCATGCTGTTGATGACATTGCTGTGGATCATCGGGGTTTTTATTTGCATCCCCGCTGGGGAATGATGCCAATTGGTCATTACGTCATCAGTAAATACGCTGGCGACAATTTGAGTCTGCGTTTTTCTCGGGCGGGAAAAGTTCAGACCTGTGCGCGTGTGTTGCGACGTTATACCAGCCAGGACAAGCTAGTTCCAGGTCCTGGTAACTCGTCGACGATTCCCCATGTGATATTTGGCGGTATGGTGTTTCAAGAGCTAAGTGTTGACTATCTTTCTACCTTTGGCAGGGAGTGGCCAACTAAGGCGCCAATCCCTCTCATGTTTATATATACATACTTAAACGACGCGACCTTGACTCGTCGCAGGTTGCTGGTTCTAACCAATGTGCTGGCTGATGAGTTCAACGCAGGCTACGAAAAAATATCGCACTTAGTGCTTGAGTCGATAAATGGCCGTCCTGTTGCGTCAATCGAGGAGTTAAAGATTCACTTAAAACTACCAGGAGTTCAGCGATCGGGGGCTGAGTTTGCTCAATTTGAATTTCGCAATGGCGCAGAGATTGTTCTTCCCTACCAGGGGATTGATGCTAGCCACAAACGTATAGCCAAGACTTATTCGATCAGTCAGGCATCGAGCTTTTTTACAAGATAAGGTCTAATTTTTGATGGGGATCCCAGACTCACCTGCCATTGCGCGTTTACGACAAAGTGGAATAAATTTTCGCATCCACCAATTTGATTACGAAGAGCGTGGGGGCACGTCTAGGTCGAGCCGGATGCTTGGTGTCGATGAACATGCCATCATAAAAACTCTGATTTTTGAAAATGATCAGCGTCGTCCCCTTGTTGTTCTGATGCATGGGGATCGGAATGTTGACACTGGGCGGCTTGCCGAGCAGTGCCACATGACTAAAATTTGGTCATGCGCGCCGTCTGTTGCCGAAAACCTCAGCGGTTGGCCGGTTGGTGCGACCAATCCGTTTGCATTGAAAACAAGTATGATCATTTTGATGGAAGAAACGGTGAAACAGTTGCCCTTAATGTATATAAATGGGGGCGGTCGTGGGCTCTTAGTTTCAATGGAGCCTCATGATTTTTTGAAAGTCATTGATGTCAGGCTTGTGCGTTGTGCGAAGGAAAAGCCTGTGATAGTGTCCAAAGTACCATAATCATTAGTAGAGGTGTTGTTCGTATGAAGTCACTGCGCTGGCGTTTGATGTTGATTGCGGGATTGACCCTATTCTCTTTCTATATCTTGATTCCTACCGGTATTTACATGTCGCAACCAGCTGAGTTGCGCAACGATCAAGAGCATATGAGCAAGGTGCTTCCGTCTTGGCTTCCTAAGGGTCATTTGAATCTAGGTTTGGATTTGCAGGGCGGCGTGCAGCTAGTCCTTGGTGTGAATTTAACTCAGGCCGTAGAAAATCGTTTGGGCCGAATTGGTACAGATATTGGGCATTGGGGAGAGCAGAAAGATAAGCCAATTGGAATCAAAACCGCCTACGTTGTCAAAGGCGAAACGAAGCTTCGCGTCGAGACTCTCCCGGAATCTGATGTTGCCGCTATCGTTAAAGCAATCGACAAGGAATATCCCGCACTCCAGAAGTCGGGAGGTGAGGGGACTTATGTTGACTTCACATTCCGTGGGGATCAGATTCAAACAATTAAGGACGGGGCTCTTGAACAGGCTGAACGTGTGGTTCGCAGTCGTGTCGATAAATGGGGCGTCACCGAGCCAGTAATCAACCGAAGATCCGATGGTTCAATCATTGCGCAGTTGCCGGGGTTCAAGGATCCAGAAAAAGCAAAGGAACTTCTTGGCCGCACAGCGCAGCTAAAATTCAAAATCGTTGATGATGAATTTCGTGGACTTGAGTCTTTGGCAGGTAAGCTACCCCCAGAGGTTCAGCTTGATCGAGCTAACGGTATGTCCCTCGTTAGCGAAAACCGTGACAAGATTTTTGAAGTGACAAAAGGATTGATACCAGCCGACCGCGAGCTTCTTCTGGGCAGGGAGCTGTTGGCGGGTGGTAAGCAGAATTTTCGTACATACGTAGTAAAAGCTGCCACAGAGATCACCGGTGATGATGTCATGGATGCGATGCCAACCGTCAATCAGGATGGTATGGATCAGCAGCCCGCTGTTTCTCTTCGTTTTACCACCATCGGTGGCAAGCGATTTGAGGAAGTGACTGGTGCTAATGTCAGAAAGCGTATGGCCATCGTTCTTGACGATATTGTTGAGAGCGCGCCA
>CAMDGW010000105.1 GCA_945897695.1 Pseudobacteriovorax antillogorgiicola
GCGCCCAAAGGCATAAATAATGTTAAGAATTGGGACACAACCTAGTCACGTAACTCGAGTAGCTCATAAAATCAAACAGGCGGGGGCAACTTCATGCCTCCACCTGCTGGTAATCAGTAATTTCCGAATTAGCTCTCGGGTGGCACCAAATGATTACTTTTTGGCGAGGAGGTCGCGGATTTCTTTTAGAAGTTTTTCCTCAGACGTCTCGACAGGTGCAGCTGGAGCTTCAGCAACTTGGCGCTTTTGAGCCATCATAAATCCCATGAACTTAACCATGAATAGATAGAGAGCAAAGGCGACGATCAGGAAGTTTACGCACTCACCAAGAAACTGGCCGTAAGGAACTTCTTTGGCGCCAATCACGATTTTCCAACCGATGTAACCTTGCTCGCCAGGCGTAAATAGACCGATGACTGGCATCAAAATATTTTTCACGAGGGAATCCACAATTTTACCGAAGGCAGCACCAATGATCACACCGACAGCCATGTCTACGACATTGCCTTTAAATGCGAAATTTCTAAATTCCTCTAAAATAGACGTAAGATGTTTCGCCGCTCCGGTGGCGCCGCTTTGAAGATGGGATTTCACGCAATGACCTCTTTCAATTCCATTAAGATTTTTGACCTCGGACGATAGATCGCCGAGCGCCTTCTCCTAATCGAAAGCGAGGTGAAGACTCAAGTAAAAAACGGCGACCAGAAGACGTTCCCGAGGTGCAGCGACCCCAAATGACTCCACTCGACGGAGAGAAGACCCTGATATTACAAGTTATAGTCTAGTAATAGAGCCTCGAAAATTACTCGTCATTACTGTCAGATGGCTGGGGACCAGCAATGACCCCGGATACGGCATCCGCAGCGGCGTTTCCGACAAACTTATCAATAACTTGCTCGCTAGCCCCACCCACGACACGCTCAGCAGCCTGATCGCCATATTTCAGTAGCACCCGTCCAGCAGATGGCGCCCTTTCTGCAATTTCTTGAACGATACGTCGCCCTGCTCCTGTTTCAAACATGATGTCACTAAGTTTTTCAGCTCCATAGGCGCCTAGTTTCTTGCCTCCCGCTTCCGCGACAAGCGCAACGCCTACATTCATTCCTATATCGGCAGTTCCGGAGGCAGCTAATCGGATACGTTGAGCGTTGGTCAGCACCTGGCCATCACCACTGTCGTTGATCGTGGCACCGGCGATGGAATCTGTGTACTTAATTGCTGGTTTAAGCACGCTGTCAATCACCGGAACATCCTGAACGGGACGCCAGGCTGCATTCGCTGCGATAGAAACGGTATCGACAAATCCAGGCGGGCTGCCACCATTAGTCTCCATCACGTTTCTCACCATTCCCTCAATCATATTGTCACGCTTTTCCACGTATGAATTGTAGGCGCTACCGACCCATCCAAATGGGTTCCAGAGCGAAAATGAGGGACTGGAGTTCAGAGCAAAACCACGACTTGTCTGAGTCAAATTCTTTGTAAAAGCTTCGAGTGTCTTGGGGAACTCACGCCCCATGACTCTAAGAGTATTTTTGTCTCCCTGAGCGTATTGATTACAGAAGTATGAATCGAACGCCTCAGCGTAGACGTATTCTTCAAAAACGATTCGGCCAGGACTATTGATGGACATCGCTGCAAATTTTGCAAATCTCTTGGCCTCGGGTCGACCAGTAAGATCGGCTAAAAATGCCTTTGCGATGTCTGTTCGCGCAGCCTCAAACCTCGGATTATACTCCGATGCCAGAACAGACTCGGTATTGCCCGATGTGAAATCGCCTTTTACGGCGAGACGAGCGGAAAGCTGGGCATTCATATAACCAAAAACGCGCACAAAGTTATGGGAAATTTCAGTTGGATCGTTGACGATAATGAGTAGATGGAGCTGTGATTTTGAATTTAAACCCGCCGCTGCCACTTCTGCGGGATTAGCAAAAGCAAAACAAGCCCTCACCTCCGAAAAACCCTCGCGCAGCATCTTAAGCTCCTCGTCACTTCGCTTGAGGCGCTGAGCGCTGCTGATGACTGATCCCGAGCACATCTTGTTGGCATCTTTCGTCAGAAGGATTTGTCCACCCAACGCCAAAAACTGACTTTGGGCAAATGGAGGCAAAGCACTAAAAGCATCGCGAACTGCAGCCTTATTCTTTGACTTAATGGAAGCCGTTGAATCGTTATCGATAACCCGGTTGTCCACTTCCTTCAAAATTTCCTGAAGACCAACATCCGAGGCCAAGGCCGGGTTCCCAGCGCAGACGTTGGTACGAACCCGTTTTCCTGCGGCGAAGTTATCCAGAGAATTAAGTTTGCTGCTGGCAGCTTGCTTACATGAAGACAAAAGGCTGCATGCGACGATGACAGTGGCAAATCGAATCATAAATAACCCCCCTAGGTTCTCACACGGCGAACCTATTCTTCGGCAAAATGCCGGACATTCTTAAGGTTTTTTTGTAGAATTATGAATTTAAAGGTTTTTTTACCTGTAGACCCTCTTGAATGCAAAAAGAGTGCAGTTATAAAGTCTTACTTATTATTAACCGTCCGTATTTATTGACCTTTTATCGCAATAAAATTATTGATAGATCGAATTTTAGTACTCTGTAATGTCCGCGGATCGATCTGCTGGGACTAATATTTTAGGATACAATGAGGCACAGGTAAGGCTTAGAGCCACCGAAATAATAATCCTTCTGGCATCAGGGATATTGATGAGTAAACCCATTTGGATCTCCCACCGCGGTGTTCGCGATAGCGGATTTACGGAAAATTCACTCTCTGCGTTTCAGCTTGCCGTCAGCCAAGGATTTACTTGGCTCGAGACTGACTTACGACTGACTAGAGATAAAGAGATTGTTTTGTTTCACGATAAAAATTTAAAGCGTCTTTTTGCCAAAGATTTACAGGTGAGTAGCTGCACCCGAGAAGAACTGGAAAAGCTGAAATATCCATGTGGCCAAGGGGTGCTATTTTTAGATAAATTCATGCTGGAATTTGCCCAGCTTCGTTGGGTGTTTGACGTAAAAATTGAGACCGCTCAAGCAGCTCTCGCTTCACTACGACAGTTACTCAACCAATCGAATAACGGATTAGAGTTTGAGAAAAAAATCTCATTTCTTCTTTGGAGCAAAGAAGACGACGAGCTGGCAAGAAGGCTTTTTCCAAACGCGCAGTTTTTTGCAAGAGATGACGAATGCTGGCGTGCAGGTCTTGCGGTCCTCTTTGGTCTAAGTTTTTTAGCGGGCATAAAGGGCAACAAGTCCTATGCCCTGCCGCCAAGACTTAAGAGAATTCCTCTTTTTGGACTGAGGATTTTTAGGGCCTATCATAAGAAAAACGCAAGGGTCATAGCCTACTTGCCTTCGCGTGCCGAGGATGCTCAGGCTGCTGTAGAGGCAGGGGCAGATTATATTCTGGCAGACCGCCTATTTTTAGATCATTGCTAGCTACAAGGCTGCATTCAATAGCCATTTTGCGCTATAATATAATGATGGAAACTTCAGCTCAAAGTAGTCACAAAGTCGGTCACCTCGCCATGCGGCGCGAGGCCGATCTTATTGACGACATACCTGACTCAGGCGAACTTTACCGATCCCTTTGCCCCGTCGATCACAAAAATAACTGTGTCGCCATTCGAGGAATCCGCTCCAGCAAAAAACAAACTTGTCCCCCAATCCTGATTGTCCATGACGTCGGAGAGCGCTCGGACATGTACTGGGACTGTATCAAGTTCATTTGTGAAAACGATGTCAGTAGTTATTCATACGATCAGCGTGGCCATGGCGTCGACACTGAGCTATCGGGTCATCTTGATCGTTTCCAAGATCTCGTATCTGATCTTTTGCAGGTCACGTCATGGGTCCGGCATATGCACAACGGCACACCTCCAATCATCGTAGGTCAGGGCTACGGTGCGATCGTCGCCAATGAACTAGGATCAAAGTTTCCACAGTTTGTCACAGGAATCGTCTTGGCTGCTCCCACCTTAGAGTTGGCCTGGAAACCAGGACCGATTAAGCGCTATATCATCAAGCTTATGGCCGAACTCATGCCGCGAGTGAAAGTTCCGAAGGGTCTTCACCCCAGGTTTTCAAACCCTCTTCACAGACAAGTGGGTAAGACCATGGCCACACGAATCATCAGATCGCTGATTGGTCCGAGGCAACTAAGACTTACCTTTGCCTTTGCCCAAGAGCTTTTTGAAGCGATGGATGGATTTGACAAGAAATTTCAATCTCTCAAAAAGCCAGTTTTAGTTCTTAAACCAGGCAGCGACGAAGTCGCAAGATTTGAAGCCATGGATCAGATCGCTACCCATCACCCTATTCAAAACCTGGTCACCACAAGGACTGTTGCCAATGTCCATCACAATGGATTTACGGAAGGAAGACTTCCCATGGAGTCCATTCTCGACGAAGTACTGACTTGGGCGAAAGCGGATCAGATGAAGACTTCGCCTGATAGTGGAGTTTAGACTTATGAAAGAAGCTCTAAATTCCACATTTTCAAGCGTCCTCGATCAAATGAACCGCGTTAAAAAAAACGCCCATCATGCCTATATGACTCTTGTCATTCTTCGCGCAGCTGCCGTCGGCACTATCTTCACTGCGCTTTGGAACGATGTCATCCCAGAAAGACCGCTACTTCACCTGATGATTGGAATCATCACGTTTGTAGCTATCGTTAGATTTTCAAATCTTTTCCGCGAACACAAAATCACCGATGACGCCATGCTCATGGGTCTTGATATTCAGTTTCCTCAAGCAACGGTCAGTCCATTTGTCGCAGCCACCTCAGACATGAATCATGATGAATGGATACCGCGACTTCAGCGCGAAGCAAAAAGGCTTCGGGCCTGGGAAGCAAGACGACTAACCACCCTGGCTGGCTCACTGCTTGTGCCGCTGTTGATAGCCGTCCTACTTGTTTCAAAAGCTCCCCTTAATATCTCCAATGCACTGGTTGATGCCAAAAACGTTCTGACGGCCCTGACCGGTGGCGTGACTCTAGACATTGTCGAGGGAGCAGCTCCAAGCAAAGAAAAAAACGGGAAAGTCGCCTTAAGTTATTCTCTGTCTAGTCTCTCACCGCCAGCAATCGACCTCATCCCCTCGAACATGATCAAGCTAACGATGGTGAGACTTGACGAGCTTTCCACCCCACCGACCATCACCTTGCAATCTAAAAACGGTACTCCACCCCTGACCATTCAGATGACCAATAGCAGCGCACCCCAGCAAGCAGGGGGTATCTGGACCGCTGAATTCTCCGCAGCAGAAACATCTGACTTAATTGTTCCCATGGTCAGCTCAAAACCAATGGCCTTGATTCATGTCCAAGAACTCCCCATCCCAAAAGTCCAGATGTCGATTGAAGGTGGCCAAAGAGATCCCTGGCCTGATAACGAATTTCTTCCCCTAGCCATCCAGGTGTCAGCCGTTCATCCGCTCGACAAGGTCCGCCTCAACATCACCGCCAAAGGCAAGACCTCTCAGGAGTCCGTCCTTAACATCTCTGGTGAAACCACCACGGTGCAGACAACATATAAGCTAAACCTTGCCCCTTGGATGGAAGAAGACATCGTCGAATTTGATATTGTTGCCGAGGCGGTCGACCGTGCCGATCCAACGCCACTTGTGGGTCGAAGTCCCTCGATTCATCTGAAGGTGGCCAGTGCGTATGGACGCTACCGGGCAGCACTTGAAACACTTAAAAAAGTAAAGTCCCTGCTCGATGACGCGCGGAGCAGCGGCGCACCGTTTCCAAAAGATGCCGTCTCCACGATGCAAAGTGCTATGCAGCAAAGTGAAAACACTCCCTTCTTTGATGGGATCGACCGCGCAGAGTTAGCTCGCCTCCAACAAAAACTGCAAGAGGTCGCCAATCAAAGCACGCCAGCAAAGATTCAAGACTCTAGTGAAGCCATCGGTGATTTCCTCTTAGAACATGAAATTTTAGATGACCGGGAGCGCGACCGAGATTTTTTTATTGCGATTCGTTCTTTTTCGAGAGTCCTTGATCTTGAAAAACCCACGAGAGTTGAGCAGTCAAAACACCTTGCTGACCGCCTATCAAAATTTCTTGATGACCGACACAAGCGTTGGACCCTGCGGATCCACCGTCTCGGCGGAGGCCACGAGCCAGCAAGCTGGGGTCGTATAAATCGCGAGCGTCCCTTTCACCGATACGTCAAAGACGCTGGAAGAGACTCTGATCACAATCCGAAAATTGCCCAAGGTCACCTAAGTAAGGCAGCCAGCGAGTACCGCGCCTGGCTTGATGAACTTGAAGCTAAAGAAGACCAAATGCGGGCTAAGATGGAACAAGAGCGGCAGCAAGGACTTGCCAACGCACGTAATGACCTCAAAGAAATTCAGCAGCGACAAGATCAGATTTCACAAGCTTTGGACCGTGCACCTCAGCAGTCCCAGCAGGACTTGGCAGAGAAATGGCCCGCATCAAGATCTAACGAAAACACCAATATCAAGCAATCAAACACCCTGCTCAATCGTCTGAGGGCTCTGGCCCCCCAGGCCGGTGAGCGTCTTGAAGCAGCTATTCAGGCCATGGATGGCTCTTTGACAAAAGGTGAAGCAGGGCAGTGGGCCGAGACCGAGGGTCTAGCTGACCTTGCTGGACGGTTACTTCGCGATGCTGATTCAGCTGCAAGTTCAAGCCAAAAACAAAAAGACCGGGGACGTCGCCGAAAAAGTAATGGCGACGAATATCACGGCAACTCCGTAGGGGGTCAAGTTGAAATCAAAAGCGAGTACCGAGTGGATCCAAGGTACCGCGAAGATATTTTGCGCGACGTAGAATCTGAAATGAATTCTGATGAGAACCGAAATATTCTCGATGGGTGGCTTAGACAGGTGGTCAGATAATCATGGCTTGGACAGCAAATATTGCAGAATCCGGTGCGCGCCAAATTCAAGCTGACATACACGTACCCTTTGCTATTTCATCAGAAACTTTAAATCAGGCAAGCTTTGTCCTAGTTGAAATCCATGATGAAAATGGCGTGTTTGGTATTGGCGAAGCCAGTCCATTTCCCACGTTAACCGGAGACAATGTCGAAGGCGTGCTGCCTGGGGTCAATGAAATCTTGGAACAGTTAATCGAGATGACTGCGCTTTCTGCCTTACGTTATCTGCGCGGCATCCGCGAGGAAACATTTCTCGCGTCGCCAAGCGCCTACGTCGGAGTCGAAATGGCTCTCTGGGATCTTTACGCAAAACAGCTTGGGGTGCCACTGGCCGCCCTCTGGGGCGGAAGGATGTTTGATAAGGTGGTGACAGATATCACCCTTCCGATCATGCATAAAAATTCGGTAGAGGACTTCTGGAGCCTGTATAAGAACCACGGGTTTGAAGTCCTCAAGATCAAAGTCTCTGGCAACGTGTCCGAAGATTTAGACTTGATTCATGCAATGCTCAAGCTTCTTCCAAGGTCATCGCAGTTTACCTTGGACGGCAATCAGGGTTACCGGATCGACAATGCTAAGACATTGCTTTCAAATTTAGCGCAGCATGGAGTCCGTCCGTTATTTTTTGAACAACCTCTTCATTCTGATGATTGGGATGGGCTAAAGCACTTAGAAGAATCCACGGGCATTCCCGTGTGCCTTGACGAAACGGTGATCACTCCAGAAGATGCCATCCGTGTTGTGAGAGATCGCACCGCGAGCATGATCAATCTAAAGATCATGAAGTCAGGCATCGAAGAGACCATGCGTATTATCTCTATTGCTCGCTCCTCAGGCATTGCACTCATGATTGGCGGCATGCTTGAAAGTGAAATAGCCATGGGCACAAGCCTTCAGCTCGCCTGCGGCGTCGGTGGCATTCAGCACTTTGACTTGGATACGCCTTTTTTCTTCAAACAACTTGTGACCAAAGATAGCCCCTGGCATCGCGGCACAGCAGAACTCGTCAGACCAAACCGGCCTGGAATAGGGCTTGAGCTTTTGCCGAAATGAGAAATCAGTCGGGAGCTAATTCGGAAATTACGAGAATAAGGATGAATTTCTCATCCGTAAAAAAGTAAAATGAGATTCTTCTAACTCGAAATAGGAGAATCTCATTTATGTTTTTGAATTTATCACGCCACTGGATGCGCTATCAAGCAGG
>CAMDGW010000106.1 GCA_945897695.1 Pseudobacteriovorax antillogorgiicola
AGGCATTAGCCCGATGCATGGAGCCTGGATAGCAACTCTTATTGCAAACAGGGGTGTTGCAAGGTCATTGAAAGTTCTTAAGGAGCCAACCCAAGATCCCATCACTGTAAATGACACGCCAATTTATACAACACAAACAGCAAATCGTCTTATGGATATGATGCGCAGCACGGTTCATGGTGGCACAGCTTCGCAAACGTTTGGGAAAGGTCGATATAGGTCCATTGCCCATGAGGTCGGGGGCAAAACTGGCACACTGAATGGGCGGACACCAGCAGGGTTGACGTCCCTATTTATCGGTCTTTATCCGATCAGCGCCCCGAGGATTGCTGTTTCTACTGTTGTCGTTCTAGAAGACCGATACTACTTCAAAGCCCCGCAGCTGGCAGCTGAGGCCATTATAACTTGGAAGCAGGAACAAATTAAGAATAGCCACGCAGGCCGTTAATGCCCCGCCACGCTCTCTTTAAGTTTTAGATCTTCGTTAGTAAAAAATTCATTTAAATTTCTAGTTTCAGCCTCCATTGCCCTGTGCTACACCGTGTCGTGTATACTGATAGAATGCACCTATGCGATTCATCCCATCATACAGCCACTGTCGGAGACCGTGATCATGACGCAATCGATTCCAGTTGTGAGTTTAAAAACATACCAACAAGGCAGTACAAATGACCGTGACAGATTTGTATCGACTGTAGGTGATGCATTAACGGACCTTGGATTTTTCTCAGTCGAAGATCACGGCGTAGATATGAAGCTCATCGATAAGGCCTATAGCATTGCTGCAGAGTTTTACGAGCTGCCTGAAGAAAAAAAATTAAAGTATGAGAATCTGGGGATCAAAGGCCAACGTGGTTACACCAGCTATGGTCGCGAACACGCTAAAGATAGCAAGGCAGCAGACTTAAAAGAATTCTGGCACGTAGGACGCGACCTCTCTCCAGGTCATCCGCTCAACAAAATTTACCCTGAAAACATCTGGCCTATCGAAATCCCAGAATTTAAGACTGTGTATCTCGAGCTATATCGACAGATTGAACAGTGTGCCATGACATTACTTGAAGCTTGCGCCACTTACCTCGGCGAATCAAAAAATCGATTTACCAGTATCGCCGAAAATGGAAACTCGATCCTACGAGTGATTCACTACCCACCGATCCCTGAAGATCGAGATCCTGCCAGTATTCGTGCGGGCGCTCATGAAGATATCAATCTCATTACTCTGCTTTGCGAAGCCACCACTGGGGGCCTGGAGCTATTGCAGCGTGACGGCACCTGGAAGGCAATCCATGCGCTAAAGGGACAAATCGTGTGTGACACGGGTGATATGATTCAAAATCTGACCAACGGCGTCCTTAAATCAACGACGCACCGCGTGGTCAACCCAGACAATAGCCGTGACCGCCGATTTTCCATGCCATTTTTCATGCACCCAAGAGCTGAGGCCAGCTTAAACCCACTTGAATCATGCATTAAACGCCAGGGTGGGAAAAAGCTATACCGGGACATCTTAGCGGGGGAATACCTCATGGAGCGCCTAAGAGAGATCGGATTAATCTGATTCACATTCAAGCCCAACCGCCTGATCCAGCGAAACATTCGCTGGATTTTTTTTGCTCATACAAATTCCATCCGATTAAACTTGAACAGAAAACAACCGAGCAACCTTCCATGGAAAACATTCAATTCAGAAAAATTAACTTAGCGCATTGGGTCATGGCTTTGACTCTTCTGTCGCCGTCAGTAGTTCATGCCGAGACAGGTGGCTCAGGCGGCGGCAACGATTTTGCAGACCGCTCAAGCACTGCTTATTTGTTTTTTGATTACGGTCTGGCTACGTACAAATCCAAACTCATGGATAGTAACGACACTTTAGGTGCAGCCACGTACGGATTTGGTCTGAACGCTGGAACCGATAGAAACCTAGGCGTGGAATATCGCGTGGAAACAGGAACGGTAGCGTTTGAAACAAGTCAATCCAGTCTTGCCACAAGCTGGTATTCAACCATTTTCAAATATCGTATTTGGGCCTTTGAGCTCGGTCCAGTGCTTGGCGGTGTTAAGATGACGGGAAACCGCGGAGGATCCGAAATCTTTGATATTGTCGGCAGCGGCTACGGTGGATACTTTGGTATTCTGATGCCAATTGGCTCGCAAAACCTAGCGTACCTCAACGCTATGAGTGTCGCGACAGCAGCACCCTTGGATAGCCAGGCCCGAACAATCACTATGGGATCTCGGCTAGACTTGGAACTAGGAACCAAAATTAAGGTCACGCGCAAGGCTGTTGATTTCGTCGTTGGTTACCGCCGCCGAACCTTTTCCATCACGGAATCGGGAAATCCTTATAGCGAGGCACAAACATCAACGTTTATTGGTTTTAAGATCGGTAAGACGTTTTAAGTCCCGAACATGGGTCAGTGGTCGTTACAACTCGCCTGACCTCAATTGCAAAAAACAATACCCCCCCCCACTGATCTGGCACCGAATAGGAGCCTACGCCCCGCCGTCGGCGAATCTGCCCAGGATATAAACCATATAACCAAATAATTTCGGTGACATAGACAACTTAAAGAATCTCGCTAGCTGCAAGCTCTCCATATGGTCTTTGACTTGATAAACGTTTCAGGCTAAACCCCCCACCCTATCTCTTTCACGCGTAAAAGCTATGAAACCTGACGTCTTTTATTTTCGCGACTTCTCGATGCTTCAAGCCCCGTCTGGGCAACGAGTAAACACGGACAGCTGCGTCTTTGGAGCCGTCATTGGACCCTCTGCAAGTCCGCGCCGAATCCTCGACATAGGAACTGGCACAGGCGTATTAGCACTGATGATGGCAGCACGGTTTTCCCATGCCAAAATCACCGCCGTCGAGCCAGAAACCTCCATCGCAGAGGTGGCGAGAGACAATTTTCTAAAAAGCCAATGGAGTAACCGCATTGAGGTCCTAGTCTCCCGCGCCCAAGAGCTGGAGCCCTCAATGCTGGGAACTTTTGATTTTGTTGTGTGTAATCCGCCCTATTTCCAAAACAGCATGATTTCAGACGATCGTCTTCGCATGGTGGCCCGACATAATACGGACCTGTCGCCAGCCGAACTGTACGATGCCATGAAAAGAATGATGACCAATGAAGGTTCCATGTGGTTATCATTCCCAGAGGATAGCAAGGATCTGTGGCTAAGCCCTGGCTTTGATGCAGACCTCCACCTGACCCATCAGATTATGGTGATGGATCATCCAGATGCGAAACCTCACATGGCGGTGGCGGGCTGGTCACGCTCAAAGCCGGAATCAATGATTGAAAACGTCATCTATTACAGAGATAGCCATAAAGGCATGGCAAGCCCATGGATGCGCACCTTCCGTGAGGATTGGTTTCCCTCGTCCTACAACGCGCAGTTTTACTAACTGCCCTTAAACAGTTCTCTCTCATACTCATACGAAAAGGCTTTCATGCTGAAACTTCCAAAAAATATTCTTAGCCATCCAAAGATCCTGCGCATAGAGGAGATGCTCACATCCAATTTGCGCCAACTTCATAGTGAAGGCCGGATGAGGGTTCCTTCTTGGGCTTTTACTGATGGGGTCCGTCAGGGCTTAAAAAAGGCTTATGATAGCAAAAACCTAGTCCAGGGCCTCGAGGCCATTAGCGATCATCTAGACCAGGAGCTAAAGGGACTCAAGTCTTTGAAAAAGCAGCCTGGACAAACACAAAATGATCGTCTTTCAAGGCTAATTATTCTTTCCAATGACGGCAGCGAGAGGTTTTATCACAACGCTGAGTCGATTCTTTCGCGTCACGCCGGTCGCGCCATGGCGTGTGTCGTCCAGGCGTCGTCTGAAGAACTTGGAGCAGCCTTCACAAAAAAATCTAATCCAGCGAAAGCCTTTTTGATCGCAGAACGAAAAGCGCTCGAGGATTTTTTGGCGGCGATGGCGGAGTCTATATAAAAATCATATGACATCAGCACCCTCCAAAGATCCGCTGCATGGCTTGACCCTCAAAATGATGCTGGAGGCGTTGCTCGCAGCCTATGGCTGGGAGACCCTAGTCCGGGAAATTCGTATTAACTGCTTTCTCTCAAATCCGAGCATCACATCCAGCCTTAAGTTTCTAAGGCGCACGCCCTGGGCACGCATCAAAGTCGAAGACCTTTATCTTCGGCATCTTAAGGGTGATGTGCGAAAGACTGAGCCAAAAGTTTAAAATTACCGTCTAACCTCAAAGATGAAATCAGGCAATATTTTCTAGCCGCCTAATATCAACAGCAAAAGACACGCCACCCTCTGATCTGATGCGAAACACGAGCACATCGTCACGCTTTAGTGAGTGAATCCCAGCCCTGCGCAAGTCTGGGCCAAACATCAGAATGTTCTGCCGCGGCTCATCTTCATTACCTTCCAATTCAATGACACCAGCTCGCTCGGGGTTAAAATGCAACACTCGACCATGCCTTTCACCTGCTCGCTCTTCAGCGCTCAAAACCATCGAGCCACCACGAGACACTGATTTGAAACATTCAGCAAGAACTTGATCCTTTTCGTCCCCTTCCCTCACAAACACGTACAGCATGTGCTTGGCGCGGGTCATTGCGACGTAAATCAAACTAGCCATAATCGGATGTCGAGGCGAAAGATTGTATTCGCTCAGGTTAAAGGCAATGACAACCTTTGCCTCAAGACCTTTAAACGTGGCGATCGTAGCAATACCGAGCTCACCCGGTTTGGTGATCTCTTTCTCACGCAGGCGATCTGTCGTGAGCTTAGTAATTTTCAATCCCGAAATAGCCTCAACTCCGGCAAGCACACTATCTTTATTTTCCGGGGCACGAGCCGACAGCAGCATGATTTCGTCTTCACGGACCCCGCGATCGTCAGTGAGATCTCGCACCAAATCTGCCATCTTCTTACGGGCGTCTTCTGCATCTTTGTATCGAATCACGGTCGGCATGTAACCATTTCTGTCACTGGAAGCCGGGATATGCGCCTGTGATGATCTGCGAAGACTTCGGGCAAACTCACTGATCTGACGCGTGTTGCGGTAGTTTTGGTGCAAGCGCATGTAGTTGGTGGGAACCGGTAATATTTCTTCGGGGCGATATGCTTTTTCGCTGTCTTCGCCACCTCCAAAAATACCCTGCTCGCGGTCAAAGAATGCATAGAGTCTAGACGTCTCCGGGTCTTGCAGCATGGCCTCAAGCGCCAACCACCAGTAAGGTTGAATATCTTGAGCTTCATCAACAATAAGCACTGAGTAACGCCTGTCAGAATTTTGAATTGCTTTGCGAAGTCGTTCTGGTGCTTCAATCTGAACATAGTCTTGGGGAGTTTTTTGCCAATCATTGGGAGTTACAAGTAAATTAACACCATGAAGGCCCGCAAGCTCCTGAACTCCACGCACTTCAATCCCATCACCAAACTCTGAAGAAAGTTTTGCTGCCAGGAGCGGACTACTGACAAGATAAAGAATTTTTTCACCCTGACCACAAAATTGCCGAGCCAGGTTCATTGCAAGCACTGTTTTCCCTGTACCCGCTTCCCCCTCCACACCGAGGCGATTGACTCCTGTCACTGGACTAACAAGAACGTCATGCATGAGGTCGCTTTCTTGGACCAGGGCTTCATGGGTATCAATATACTCTCTTAAAAGAGGCTTGGACTCAAAGGTAGTACCAATAAGAAGCCGGTCAAGCTCTTGCCCGACATCTTGAAAACGCAGAAAATCCTCACGGTGGAAGGATCGTACAACTTTTGTCAGAAAATCCTCGAGGTTTTCTAATCCGCGACGTCCCAACAACACGGAATATTCAATCGTCGAATGAACCGGAAACTCCGACTCGTCCACACCCGGGAAACAAACTGCATGACTGACTGGTACATTTACGTTCTGGGCACGTAAAAATCTGACGAAACGGTTTCGCCAGGTTATCGCTTGCTGAAATGGATTTTTGATTGCAAACGAACGACCGTGCCTATTGATGGAAAAAAACTTACCGGTGTTTCCATCAAGGCTAATGCGCCCACCTTTTACCTCAAATACAATGATGCCGTGCTTCGGATGATAAAATACAAAGTCTATTTCGCCATCTTTGACGCCTTCGCGTTCATCTTTCATTGAAAGCGTAACGGAATGATAGACGCGCCATGACTCCGACAGCCCTTCGGCTAGTCGATAAACTTGTTCTTCGGCCTGACTTGGAAAAACAACTTCAGTATTTGTGATATCGGGATAAAGCATGGCCATGACATAACTCCGTCTCAAAGCAAAAGGGCACAACGACCCTACTCGTCAAGAGAGCAACCCTCATACCAATCAATAGGTTCCAGGGGAGGGCTATCAATTCAGCGACTTAACCAGACTGCTGTCAGGCTCACTGTCTAAGCTATAGACGAACTGTCGAAAATATCGCCAGAAACCGTTGTGACCGGGGTGTATGCCCATATATTTACTGGACATTTATTGACTTAACATCTTGGCATTCCATTTGCTCAAGGTCCTCTGGTGCCCAGTTGCTACTGCTGAAATTATCCCGGAGGATCTCCCATGCTCTCGCCAAAACCAGCCTTAAAAGTTGCGATCTTTTGTACGCTGCTTGCCAGCGCAACATCAGCATGTCTTCCACAGCAGTCATCCACGGGAGGAACCCCGCGTCGCACAACCATCACGGGACAAACCAGTGGTGCAGACTCTACGTCGTCTTCTAACACTCAAAACGACGCTCAATCAGCTACAACAGCATCTAACACGACTGCAACTCAATCGGCATCAAACAGCAGCTGCTACAAAGCCGATTCATTCCCCTGTAAGATCGAACGATTGATCGCGGACAAAACCAATAAATACCGCGCCAGCCGCGGACTTCAGCCGCTGACCTTTGATGGTAAAATTTCATTTGTGGCCCGGGACTGGAGCAAGAAACAATCCAACTCAGGCTTCATCAGCCACACGGGATTTCCCTCTGCACGACAAAACGTTTACCGCACGGAATTTAGCGAAAGTAGAAGTCTCAACGGCGAAAATGTTGCCTACACAGGGATGATTGGTCGCACAAGCCAACAAGATGACTCTGCCGCAGAGCGAGTTGCCGAAGAGTTTGCTGTCATGTGGTGGAATAGCTCTGGCCATCGCCGAAACATGCTTGGTTCCTTCAGCAACATAGGAGTTGGAGTCGCCGAGCGTTCGGGCGGCAGCTGGTATGCCACGCAGATTTTTAACTAAAAACGAGTGCCCTTACAGCAAATACTTCTTCGCCATTTCTTCCAAAGTGACCTGACGAATTTTTGAAGCCATGCCTGCTTGTCCAAAAGCAACCATGCGATCTTCACACACCTTAGCCATCGCTGCCCGAGCTGGCTTCAAGTAGGTACGGGGATCAAACTCTTCAGGCTTTTCCGAGAAAACCTGGCGAATCGCAGCCGTAATCGCAATGCGGTTATCTGTATCTACGTTGATTTTGCGGACCCCGTGCTTAATTCCTTCCTGAATCTCAGAGACCGGCACACCCCAGGTTTGCTTCATCTTACCGCCGAATTTATTAAGCCAATCTTGCAGATCCTGCGGCACAGAAGATGAACCGTGCATCACCAAATGAGTATTTGGGATTTTCTTGTGAATGGCTGCCACGCGCTCCATGGCTAGAATTTTCCCGTCAGGCTTACGGGTGAATTTGTAAGCGCCGTGCGATGTACCGATTGCGATGGCCAATGCATCTACTTTTGTACGACGGACAAAATCCTCGGCTTCGTTAGGATCTGTCAAAAGCTTGTCGTGCGAGAGAGTGCCCTCAAAACCATGACCATCTTCTTTATCACCTTTGCCTGTTTCCAGAGAACCAAGGCATCCTAGTTCACCTTCCACCGATACACCGATGGCATGGGCCACTTTTACAACTTCAGCAGTGACACGAACGTTGTAGTCAAAATCCGCAGGAGATTTCCCATCTTCTTTCAGGGAGCCATCCATCATAACAGAGGTAAAACCTTGCTTGATCGCCGAGTAGCAGGTGGCCGGGCTATTACCATGATCTTGGTGCATAACAATCGGAATATGTGGGTAGAGCTCGGCTGCAGCCAACATCAGGTGACGAAGATAGGCGTCTTGGCTGTATGATCGAGCGCCCCTGG
>CAMDGW010000107.1 GCA_945897695.1 Pseudobacteriovorax antillogorgiicola
GCTTGATAGCGCATCCAGTGGCGTGATAAATTCAAAAACATAAATGAGATTCTCCTATTTCGAGTTAGAAGAATCTCATTTTACTTTTTTACGGATGAGAAATTCATCCTTATTCTCGTAATTTCCGAATTAGCTCCCGACTGATTACGGTAAATTTTTTTCTGAACTTAGCGGCTGGAGGCCATCAGCTGGTCATCAAAGATTGCCACAGCACGTGTCCACCCTGCAGAAGCGCCGCGGATCTTATGAGGAAAGCAGCTGATATAAAACCCAGTTGGTGGCAGCGCTTCTAAGTTGTGGAGCTTTTCTAAATGGCAGTAGCCAATGTCGCGCCCAGCTTTGTGGCCTTCCCAGATCAGTGAGTTATCTCCAGTTTCTTTATATTTCCTCGCCGTATGCACAAAAGGCGCGTCCCAGCTCCATGCGTCTGTGCCCGTAAGCCGGATGCCGCGCTCTAATAAATACATCGTAGCTTCGTATCCCATGCCGCAGCCGCTAGACACATAGTCGTCGCTTCCATAGCGAGAACCAGCCCTGGTGTTTATCACGACGATCTCCAGTTGGCTCAAAGTGTGTCCGATTCTTTTCAGTTCCGCTTCCACATCGTTGGCAGTAACAACATAACCATCTGGCAAGTGTCGGAAGTCTAGTTTTACCGCTGGCTGAAAGCACCACTCCAAAGGTACCTCATGGATCGATATTGACGGTTTTTTCGTGCCAAGGGCATCATCCATAGTGGAGTGAAAGTGATAGGGTGCGTCGAGGTGTGTGCCATTGTGGGTCGACAACTGAACCATTTCCAGGGCCC
Organism: Pseudobacteriovorax antillogorgiicola; assembly: GCA_945897695.1. Lineage (GTDB taxonomy): Bacteria > Bdellovibrionota_B > Oligoflexia > Oligoflexales > RGVZ01 > CAMDKS01. The sequence goes on from CAMDGW010000107.1 coordinate 809, forward strand.
AAGCTTCACCGTCGGGGAGATCGTTCTTTTGGAGACCGGGGAAAAATGGTTCGATCTGGTCGAATGTATTATCGTGAGTGAAATACTGGATCTTTGGCGCAAAAGCTGGAGGGTCACTAATGACGTCATTTTCCAGAAAGATAGATAAATCAACAAATCGGCGAGCCATAGATAAGGTTCCTCTCCCCAAGATAAGAGAATGATACCTTGGCATATTAAATACAATTTAACTGCCAATCATTTTATTTTTCTGTAGGGATTGGAGGTTTCTCCAGTATTCGTTAGACTATGGCCTGGTCGTGAGAACTCTCACGGAGCCCTAAAGTCCCATAGTAATAAGGACCAATCGTTATGCCATCCAAAACAAACCTTCCTGCCGGCGCTGCACTTGTGTCGGAGCGAATCAAGGCTCGGATCCAGGCAAGAAAGCTTCGATTTTTTGCTAATGACAATATTTCGGCATTTATTGAGCCGGGCGAAATGGACCTCCTGCTGGACGAAGTCTCTGGAAAAATGAAGTCACTTCTCGATAGTCTTGTGATTGACACCGAAAATGATCACAACACTCAAGATACCGCGCGTCGCGTGGCAAAGATGTATCTGAATGAAGTGTTTCGTGGCCGCTACCAGCCTGCTCCACCCGTAACTGAATTCCCGAACGTATCGCATTTGAATGAGCTGATTCTGGTGGGTCCCATGACGGTACGCAGTGCCTGTTCGCACCATTTTTGTCCGATCATGGGAAAAATCTGGATTGGTGTCATGCCTAACGAACACTCCAATCTCATCGGACTTTCGAAGTATGCGCGCCTTACGGAATGGGTGATGAGCCGTCCTCAAATCCAGGAGGAGGCGATTACCCAGTTGGCCGATCTTCTCATGGATAAAATGAGACCCGATGGCTTGGCGGTTGTCATGGAGGCCGATCACTTTTGTATGCACTGGCGTGGTGTGAAGGATACGGAGTCCAAAATGACCAACTCTGTCATGAGGGGATCATTTCTTAAAAATAGTGCGCTTCGTCTCGAGTTTCTATCACTTTTCCCTAAGAGATCTACATAAGGAGCCTAAGATGCTTGTTCGTCTACTTTATGCGAGTCGCACCTCAAAAGAGATCGATAGCACCGTCTTGGACTCAATCCTTGCGCAGTCGCGATCACATAATCCCGGTGCTGGCGTAACTGGAATTCTTTGCTACAGCGCGAATATTTTTATGCAAGTTCTTGAAGGTAATCGCCGCGAGGTCTCCAAGCTCTACAATGTCATTGCTGGCGATTCAAGGCATTCTGATGTGGAGATTTTATTGTTTGAAGATATCACCGAGCGGCGATTTTCAAATTGGACTATGGGGCAGGTCAACCTAGCAAAGGTCAACCCATCGACCTTACTTAAGTACTCTGAAAAACCAGTGCTTGATCCCTTCACTCTTGGGGGCAAAGTCTCTATGGCACTTTTAGAGGAGTTGATTGCGACAGCTGCGATTGTGGCTAAGAGCTAAGTTTTTCTCTTAGCTCTGCACACCCGTGGAACCGAATCCACCGGTGCGGTTGCCACCAGCCTCAAGGCCAGCAATTCTCTGAACAAGATTAAGGGTGATCTGCGCGACGCGATCGCCCTTTTGAATGATAAAGGTCTCTGTTCCTGAGTTGTACAGCAATACGCAGATTTCATCAGGATAATCAGCATCCACCGTGCCCACACCGTTGGTGAGCATGATGCCGTGCTTGTATGCCAATCCAGAACGAGCTCTCACTTGTAGCTCGGGAATCATGCCAGCAGGCACTTGATCCCAGGCAACGCGATCAATCCATACACCCGTGGGTACTTTCCCGCGTTGGCCAGCAGGAATAGAAAGCTCAGATGCCGCCCTAAGATCCGCAGCCGCAGAGGCGGCAGTGGCATAGGACGGCATCAGTTCTGGCGATTTACTTTTTAAAGTAATCATCAGTTCACTCAATTAAGCTGTTGGCTTCTTACCGAGAGCTTCCTTGCGGGATAGCTTGATCTTGCCTTGACGGTCAATTTCAAGAACCTTCACCAGCATCTCTTCTCCCTCTTTACAAACGTCTTCCGTGCGCTCAACGCGCGCGTTATCAAGCTGGGATATGTGGCAAAGGCCTTCTGTGCCTGGCTTGATTTCAACGAAAGCGCCGAAATCCATGATCTTCTTCACAACGCCAAGATAGATGGCACCGATTTCAGGATCACTGGTGACGGAACGAATCATTTTCTTAGCTGCTTCCGCACTGGTGACGTCCATCGCCACGATGCTAACCATGCCTTCATCGTTAACGTCAATTTTGACGCCAGTATCAGCAACAATCTTCTTGATGTTCTTACCGCCCGGTCCAATCAGATCGCGAACGCGGTCAGGCTTGATTTTGATCTGGAAGATGCGTGGAGCATATTCACTAATTTCCGATGGCGCGGAAATCGCTGACGTCATTTTACCCAAGATATGACGGCGGCCTGCTTGGGCCTGTGTCAAAGCTTGGCTCAAGATTTCACGAGTCAAGCCACCGATCTTGATGTCCATCTGGAGAGCTGTGATGCCGTTTTGGCCACCGCAAACCTTAAAGTCCATATCGCCTAGATGATCTTCGTCACCCAAGATGTCAGACAGAATGGCAAACTTATCTCCTTCCATGATCAGTCCCATAGCAATACCAGCTACAGACTCCTGTATCGGAACACCGGCCTTAAGGAGAGCCATTGTGCCTGCGCAAACGGAAGCCATAGAAGAAGAACCGTTGGACTCAAGAATCTCAGAAACAAGTCGGATCGTGTATCCAAACTTACTTTTGTCGGGAATCACCTGAGACAGAGCGCGTTCGGCCAATGCACCGTGACCCACTTCGCGGCGACCAGGAGCGCGGTTTGGTTTAGGTTCGCCGACGGAGTATCCAGGGAAGTTATAGTGAAGCATGAATGACTTCACGGCGTTTGGAGTTATCAGGTTATCAAGACGTTGCTCGTCATCAGCTGCGCCAAGCGTAACAGTCGCAAGTGATTGGGTCTCGCCGCGGGTGAAAAGAGCTGATCCGTGAGGACGCTTAAGAATGCCTGTCTCACAAGTGATTTGACGGATATCGGTATAGCCGCGACCGTCGATACGCTTTTTATTGTTGATAATTAAGCTGCGCATGCTCTTGAATTGAACTTCCTCAAGGATCTTTTTGACGACTTTAGTTGTGCTTGAGTCTCCTTGGGGATTAACGGCAGTCAAAACGTCCTTTGTCAAAGTTGTGAGCGCCGTCTTGCGGTCAAGTTTGCTGGCAATAGTGAAGGCCTTATCAACCATCGGTGTCGCCATTTCTGTGACTTTTTTAACAAGATCCGGATTCCATCCTGGAGGATTGACAGCACGTTTTGTCTTTCCAATTTCTTTTTGAACGGATCGCTGCATTTCAAAGACAGGGTCCATGAGTTTGTGAGCATAAGTAATCGCATCAAGCATCTGTTCTTCTGAAAGGAAGTTTGCTCCAGCTTCGACCATCAAAAGAGCGCCTGGCTTTGCTGCGACGTTTAGGTCGAGATCACTGCCTGAGCCTTCTTTTGGATCGACAATATACTGGCCATCTTTCATGCCAATACGAAGAGCTGCAACAGGACCATCAAATGGAATGTCTGAGATCATTAACGCTGCGCTGGCGCCCATGACCGCAAGCGGCGCTGGATGATGCTCAGGGTCATATGAGACTGTTGTACAGGTCACTTGAACTTCTGTCATGAAGTGCTCTGGGAAGAGCGGACGCAGAGGGCGGTCAATAACGCGAGACGTCAAAACTTCATGCTCGCTTGGTTTTGTTTCGCGTTTGAAGAAACCACCTGGGATGCGGCCCGCCGCGTACATACGTTCAAAATAGTCAACGGTTAGTGGGAAGAAGTCTTGATCTGGTTTTGGATCTTCTGCTGCAACAACGCAAACAAGAACTTGAGTGTCACCACAGCTAACCATAACGGAGTTAGCTTGCTTGGCATATTTATTGAACTCGAATTTGATTGTTTTGCCAGCAATCGTGATTTCACGGGTGATAGGGGTGATTGACATAACTTGGGGATCCTTTCATTCTCTCTTTTCTTTTTAATTCTTTATCCTTGCAGTTTTCCCAAATTAAAAGCGGAGGCGCAATTTAATTCGCCTCCGCTTTCTTCATTTTGGGCTTTTAAACGGGTTCAGCAGCCGCTTACTTACGGATGCCAAGCTCGGTAATCAGCTTCTTGTATGAATCTACGTCCCTGCGCTCAAGGTAGTTGAGCAGACGGCGACGCTGGCCTACGAGTTTAAGAAGACCCCGACGGCTGTGGTGGTCTTTAACATGTGCTTGGAAGTGGCCGCCAAGCTGGTTGATGCGGGCGGTCAAGAGAGCAACTTGAACCTGAGGTGAGCCAGTGTCGTTGGCGCCAGTCTCGTGCTTCTTGAGGATGTCTTTTTTCTGTTCTGTGGTCAGTGCCATGGTTAACTCCATTAGAATCGAGTTGAGCAGTTTTTCGGGCTTCATCCACCAACTCCGCAGACGATGCCAGGGCCTTGAGGGCCAAGGTGTCCGTGTTTACTGGAGCTTACCGATATACGCAAGCGAAATCTCAGCGATATTAGCAATTTGTGGACCTGTGGAAACCGGAGTGAATCCAGTCAATTGCGTATTCTATGAGTAATTTTAATAAAAACGTTAAAATTGATTGACTTTTTGGATGGAAGTGATTATTTATTGTGCGTCGGCAGGACTGTCAATTTGACGTAAGGCCAGCCTACGAATTGGAGGTATTTGAGATGACGTTCAACATTGGTGATAAGGCAGTTTACCCTGCACATGGCGTCGGAGTGATATCCGGTATTGAATCTAAAGAAGTTGCGGGCAGCAGGATGGATTTTTATGTCGTCCAGATCATTTCTTCGGGAGCCCGCTTAATGGTACCAACCAATGCTACAAGTCGCATTGGATTGAGAAACCTTTCGGATGAGGGTGCCCTTACAAAAGTCTATTCGATTCTTCGTACCCCGCGACGTGTATCGCAACGGGCATGGAACCGCCGGTTCCGGGAGTTCAACGATAAGTTGAGAACGGGTTCCATCAGTGATGTTGCGGAAGTTTTGCGTGATCTCTCTTCCCTGAAACAGGATAAACCATTATCCTTTGGTGAAAAGAACATGCTGGAGAAAGCGCTTGGTATGGTTGTATCTGAAATCAGTGCAGCCGAGGCCCGAAACGAAGGCGAAGTTGCTGACGAAGTTACTAAGCTACTCCTTCCTAACTAAGGAAACTCAATGACAGTAACAATCACCAACGTCATGGCAATTAGCCTTGATGGAATGATTGGAATGCACGCCCTCGAAAGTGATAGCGAGAGGCGTGCTTATGATTTTACGAACATGGATGACCGCGAATTTGTTCGCGGGCAGCTAGAGCAAGCTGATGCCGTGATCACTGGCGCTAACTCATTGCGTGCCAGTGGTTCTACTTGGGTCGTGGCCAATGATCGCGGTGAGAATCCCGCTTGGATCGTTTTTACTACACGTGGACTTGATGAGCGGCTTGAGTTCTGGAAGCAAAAAAATGTTAGACGCATTGTGGTGTCGCCTTTTCCGGTTCAATCGGAGCTCTGTGCCGCATCAGACGTTGAAAACTGGACCTTCACCGAAAAAAATCTTCCTGAACTCGTGGACCGACTTTCGGCTGAAGGACTTCGCCGAATCCTGCTGTTTGGGGGTGGGGCCATCAATAAAATGTTCTACGAAAATAACCTTGTCGATTTCGCAAAAATAACTCTTTGTCCCCTAATTATTGCGGGTGTTAAGTCTCCTCATTTTGTAGACATGGGTCTAACTAAGCCCACCCACCTACAGGCGATCTCTTCCGTATTGAAGGGAGATCTTGTATTCTTAACTTATAAGGTTAAGAAATAGCTCTGCTGTTTAAAACGCTTGTGTCAGAGGGTCTTGATTTCTCTAGACGAGAGCAAACAGCGCTAAATGGGGTGAGACATGGGATTAAGAATTCGTACTAACGTCCAATCTCTTACGGCTCAGCGTCATATGGGGCTCGCTGGAAAATCTGTTGCGAAACAGACTGAAAAATTAGCGTCCGGATATCGGATTAATCACGGCGCTGATGATGCAGCTGGCTTTGCCATTGCTGAAGTCTTAAAAGCTGATGTCCGCTCTCTAGGCCAGGCTCGTCGTAATGCTAACGATGCTGTCTCCTTAGTTCAAACAGCGGAAGGTGGCCTAGACGAGATCAACAACATTATGATTCGTCTTCGTGAGTTATCAGTGCAATCTGCTTCAGACACGTTGGGTGTTCGTGAGCGTCGCTACCTCAATGAAGAGTTCATGGCCCTGAAGGATGAAGTGGACCGAATCGCAATTTCAACTGAATTTAACGGTACGCGATTGCTGACCGGGACATCGGAACTTCCTGAAGACCTTCGCAAGGACCATAACTGGTCGCCTCTTGAGATTCAGGTTGGAAAGGACTACTACGGCGTATCGGACAGTCACGAATCAGTCAATCCAGTGAACATCATTCGCATGAACATGGACAAGTTCAATGCATTGACAGATGGTGAAGGGTCGCTGGGTCTTGGTAACAGCCAAAACTCAGAGGGTACTCGCATTGATACCAAGATGTCTGCGCAGCAATCTATTATGCAAATTAATAAAGCGATGGAGTCCATAGCTTCCTATCGCGGTACACTTGGTGCTGTTCAAAACCGTTTAGAATCGACAGATCGAAACATTGCGATACAAATCGAAAGCTTGTCAGCTGCTCGAAGCCGTATCAAGGACGCAGACTTTGCTGCTGAATCAGCTGAATTTACCCAGCAAAGCATTCTCCAACAGGCAGGCGCTTCCGTTTTGACCCAGGCAAATCAGTTGCCACAAATTGCATTAAAGTTGCTTCAGTAATTTTTATCTTAATTTTAGAAAAAGTCCCGGAGTGTTGAGCCCCGGGACTTTTTCCTTTTTAGGGGTGACATAATCGCTTCTCTTCTTCATAGGATGTGAATTTTTAGCGATTATGTCTCATTAATTTTACAGGGATTTTGTCTCCCCCTTGGTCTTTCGTAAATCTATCCACAGGGTTGAGTTTATTTTTATAACACCATGATTTTAGTCGCCTACCGCGCTGCGCTTGGTTGCGGGATGTG
>CAMDGW010000108.1 GCA_945897695.1 Pseudobacteriovorax antillogorgiicola
TTACAACAGAGCTCCAAGGGCTAAACCGTTCCGAATTACCTCAGATAGCCAAGATCAAAGGCGCTTGGGCCTATGTTGACAAAGGACGCGCCTGGGGACTGCAGATGAATGATCGGCTTGTCGGTAGCGAAATCCCTGGAGCCATCAAAGGACATGTGGTGTCCTATTACGGACCGGAACTAAACCTGAAGTCACCACGCGGATGGCCTATTCATGAAGGAGCTATCATCTATATCCGCAAGGGTCAAAAAAACCTCAAAATTGGTCAGACGTTTACCTATGATTCCATGAAAGTGCCAACACAGTGGCCCCCCGTTTCATCTGCAAACAAACCTTAGATTCCCTGACATTTTTTGCTAAAATCAAGCTTCGGGTTTTGTGGAGGGTGCGCCGTTGTCAAAAATTACTTTAGAATCTGGTTTAGCACGGGCAACAATAATGCCTGAGCGCGGCGCACTGGTGACTGAATTGACGTTAGCCGACCGCAGCGGCAAACAGCAAAATATCTTTTGGCTTCCCGAGACGTTCACCTCGTTAGACTGTGACGTCTGGCCAGGAGGTGGCCTACCGTTTCTTTTCCCATTTGCTGGACGAGTCTGGCATGACAGCCAAGTATTGAAATATGAGGTCGCAGGCAATGTCTACAGCATGCCACTTCATGGCTTTGCCTGGGCTTCCTCATGGGTTGGTGTCCTCAAAAGCTCTAACACCGCTCTTCTAAGTTTGAAGTCAGACGAATCCACGAAGAAACTCTACCCATTTGACTTCGAGATTGGGATGACCGTGACACTGTCACAGCATACCTTACATGTTGCAATTGAAGTAAAGCACAAAACGCTTGCCGCGAGAACACGCGAAAAAATGCCGGTTGCCCTAGGATGGCATCCCTATTTTTCAATGGCTAAAGCCTTGAAGGTCCAGATCCCTGCAGATACGATTTATCCCGTTACGCCGGATGGCAATGCCGCAGATGCACAGCGCGCCAGAGACCTCCTCGGGATAATGCCCTGGGACCTCCCCAACCCAAAACTCGCCAGCCTAATCATCGGAGACCTCGCAGCTGACAGTAGCCGCATGGACTTTTCAACCCATGCTCTAACGATCTCTGCTGGTCCTGAGGATGTCATGCAGCACGTGGTGACTTGGACCAATCGACCATTGGAGTTTTTATGTATCGAGCCCTGGATGTCGCTTCCGGATGCAGTGGCCAGACCTCGGGGATGTCGTTGGTTAAAACCAGGTGAGAACCTGGCGGCATGGTTCAATATCGAGTGCCGTTAGAAGCCACAAAGTGTCAAATATTTTGACACTTTGTCCCATGCTTCGACACAGTAAGCTGTTTTGGCACGCGAAATCATTACTTTATTTACAATAACTTCATTGGTTCCTGCCTTGCATGCTGTAGAATTGTCTCCAAGGGCATTTGCCTTTGGGGGAGACCACGTATGTCCGTGCCTGTGCCATGTCCAATCTCCCTGCTGGTGTACCATTGCTGTTGTTGAGGTGTTGTTATGATTAAATCCCGCTCGTCAATTTTATCTTGTCTTATTATTTCCACACTCGCTTTCTACTCCTGCACAGCGACTAAAAAAGATGGCGCCAAAGCCTCATCTGACCCAGTAACAGCTGGGGCTTCAAACTCTCAAACTGGATCTCAAGAAGATCTGCCTGCAGAATTAAAAGACGCACAGAGCTTCGACCCTGCCGACTCTCTTGATCAAAAAACAGTGCAAGAAAGTGATTTCTATCAGATCAAGAAATCTGTTGAAGAAAACAAAGCTGCTCTCGACGCCGCATGGCGCGAGCAAGATCGCCTTGAGTCCCAAGTCCGTGCAGCTAAAGCAGATGTTGAAAAACAAAAAGCACTCACCACCAAACAAGAAGAAGAAGCGCGCGAAAAACAGCGTCTCAAAGACGTAGAAGAATTTGAAAAAAATAAAACAAAACGTCTCAAAGAAGAAAAAGCCGCCGAAGAGGAAATCCAAAGGCTTCCAACCATCTCCAAAGATGAGGTCATGTGGGAAGGTCTAGAAGACTAAGTTGTAAACCATAAAGCAAAAACCCCTCGGAGACAGGAATTTCCCGGGGGATTTTATTTTTTTAAGACTGAACCTGCTCGGGTCCACACTGCCAATAAATGTCGGTATCAACGACTAAACACCTGGAACTCACAGAACATACCCGCAAGCTTAACGGGCGAACGCCGCACACATTTAAGTCCACCAGCTTCCGCCCAATCCACAGTTGACGTTGGCGCGTGCGAAAGCATGACCACCCGCCCCTTGTCCGTTAGTCGCCGACTCGCTTGTGCAAAAAAGTCAAACAGCAAATCTCGGGCACCGCCGCGGACGGTTCGCATACCAAATGGTGGATTTGATAAAATCACGTTAAAAGGTCCGCCCTTAAACAACAAACAACTTTCTTCAACAAATTGCACAGAAACATTAGCGGCATTGGCTGCTAAGACCCCTTCATCTAAAGCCTGGCGATTTACATCGTTGCCCGTGGCAGATATCCCTGGTTGTAAGGTTTTTGCAATGATCAACTCTGTTCCAGCACCACAGAACGGATCCCAAACCCGGTCATTCATCTTTATCTCGGCAAGCTGCACCAGAGCAGCTGCGATCGTTGGATCACTGGAGCCGTCCACGTTACAGGCACGCCAAAAAAACCGCCGATCATCCCAACGAAGTGGCAAGAGTACGACCTCATCAGCGACCACGCGAAGTTCCCAATGGGCATTTCGCCCATCATTGATAATTCCTACGCCCAGCTTTGACAGGGCCTCTGCAAATTCCCACACAAACGAACGAGTGCGCCCATCATCGCGACCTAAACGGATGCGAACAGGAGCTCCCTCTGGGCGGCTGGTTGCCGATGATATGCGCTGTGATGAGCCTGCCACAACGTCGGCAAGAGCCGTAGACGATTGATCTTTGACGCGACCAATCACTACTCCTGCTTTTCGCCATAGATTGTGCTTTGCTAGGTCTTTCCAACTGAAAGTACGTCCAAGCTTGAGGACACCGGGCTCAATAATATCTGCTCCGAGAAATATGCCAGATGAACGGGCGATTTGGTCGACTCCTAATGTAAACCAAGCAACCAGACCTGAACTTTCCATCACTTCTGGACAGCAACACCCTGCACCGGGATCCCATTCGGTTCGGGCAAGATCTCTTTCCAAGGTCAGCAATGAGCGCGCACTGGCATCTGTTTCTTTTAATACGGCTAACGCACGAGCATCAGCACTTTTTCCAAGGGCATCGATCAAGGCTTTTTTTTCACTTTGATCCTGACAACGCGATAACAAGTCGATCATGCCATCAATCAAAGATTTTTTGAACGTTGTAGGAATTTCGGCCCAAGCGGAACCGATCGCTTGCGCAGCGGCTTTCCTGACTCGGGCTTCGTCATCAGCAAAGCAGGCATTTGGAAATTTAGTCCAAGAGGAGTCATCGCTTTTGGCAGCTTTTATATAGGCCTTCAAAAGGGGGCGAGCCAACTCGCCACGAGACCTAGGGTCGAGACTTGAAAAAAGCTCTGCGGCTTTGCGGGCCGAGGGTGTATCGATCTTTGAGAGTCTTTTTTGCATGGACTCGCGCTCATGGTCATTCAAATAACGCCAAACGGCGCAAAGATCTGTCATATCTTTGCGTCCTGGAGTCCAGCCCGGTGTCGCAATTCGGGCTTGAATCAACTCTAAAGGTGCTTCATTCATTTGAGACGTCCAAAAAAATTGGCAGGATGGGTATCAGGAAGCGGCTGATCCAAAATCACACCACTCATGACACCCTTAAAGCTCGCTTCGTCATATTCTCTAGTGAGGAAGTCCACGCGAAAATCACTGATACCAGCATTCATAAGGCGCTGCCTTCCACCGGACACAGAATAGGCGCGTTTGCCGTAAACGATCGATTTACAACCTTCATGGGCTACGAAGAATCGTTCACCTTTTTTGTTTTCTACTTCCAGAGTTCGGTAGCCACAAACCTTATTGGTCGGGCAACCGTTATGAAGAGCGGTGAGAGAACAGGCTTCCGCAACAAAAAGCGGCGTATCTTTATAAAGGATGGCACGCGGCAAAACGGCTTCTGGCCAATGCGAAAGAAGTGACTCGATATCTTCTGCATCATCTTCGATACTTAAGGTCATGGTTGTCACCCCTTGATCGCGCCAGAACGCCACGGCCTCACGATTCATTGCATAGAGCGTAAAGTCACTGGTGAGATCAGATATGGGCAGTTCCCACTCACGAAGAAGCCCCAAAGCACCGGGATTTCCTACCTCGTAAGCACTGACACCGGCGTCCAATGAAGCTTTAAACCAAACTTTGAGGACCGGTTCATCCCAGGCGCGTACGACAGTCGGTACCGCTAAACGGATCTTAATTCCGCTGTTGCGTGAGAACTCTGTCAGCGGAGCTAAAAAACTTTCTGGTTTAACTCCGGGAAGAAACATCTTTTTTGGCTCGAAAATGACTTCTGATATCTTTTGAGACTTAGCAAGACTCTCGATCCAAGGCAAATACTCGACGCGATCAATTTTGAGTGAGTAAGCCGCCTGGGTCTGCGCGTCTAGCTTGCGACCGATTCCCGTGACCTGATCAAGAGCAGCAGCCGTGTGACGTAGGCTCACCGCTTGCGAGGCCTCAAAAAGTCCTGGTTCAACCTGGCGCTTTAAATCTTTCAGCTTACTTTTTGGCAAGAAATAGTTCTTATCTAAAGCAAAAGAAAACTGTTCGACATAGACGCATTGATCGCCGAAAATATGAAAGACATCTTTCAGATCTCTGATGAGATCACCTTTCAGACGTTCCTCGCAAGAAGGCATCAATTCAGACGCCCGCGCAATCTCATCGCGACCTCGTCTAATGACAACGGACAGTTGAACAGCACCGTCGTCAAGCCCTAGGGCCGAAATCTCTGCCGTCACGGCCGTCATTGGTCTAAGACGCGCATCAACTGGCACACCAATCATGGTCTCCACGCGGCGACGTAAGTCATCACTGCGCGATTTGAATAATATATCACCTACAGCCGGTTTTTGACCTCCAAGGGGAATTTCAATATCAACAATCATGCCGCGCGTAGCATCATAGACCTTGCGGCCCTTAAAGCTCATTTCCCGCAAGGAAAACCCTATTTCTTGGTTGTCATAGCGGCGCTCCAAACTGCTGACATCACTTGACACCGCATCACCATGTTGAGGTTTAGCGTGGAAAATTTTTTCAGCCGCAATAATTTTGAGACCATCAAATTTTTCCAGGGCCTCCTCGAGCCGAACCGTAATCGCACGAGCTCCAACAGCCTCAATCACTCCCGCCCTGATCCCATGATGAGTTGGGTTGTTAAGGTCAATCACGTTTTCGTGATAGCGACCCTCAAAAAAGAAACTAGTGGTCTGCCGTTGAAAGGACAGTGCAAGATCTTTACGGATTTCATCTTCGCTGGCGAGTTTTTCCTTCGCCAGCGGTGGCGCATTGTCACGAAGCGTGGAACGTCCAAATAGTTCATCAAGTTTTTTGCGGTACAGCCTGACGACGCTTGTCACATATTGAGCGTCCTTCTTTCGACCTTCAATTTTTAGAGTGTCAACACCTGCGGCGACCATCTGATCTAACTTGTGAGCCGTATCCAAGTCGCGCATGGAGAAAAGAAATCCATGCCCAGACTCACTGACAACTTTATAGGGTTCACGACACGTATAGGCACACTCGCCGCGGTTTCCACTGCGAGCGTCAGCTGCTCCACTAAAAAAACACAGGCCTGAATAGCTATAACACAAACTGCCGTGACAAAAGACTTCGAGTTCCACTTCGCCTAAAGGCACGGCTCGCCGGATCCGTTTGATTTCTTCTGCCGTGAGCTCGCGAGCAAGTACGACTCGTTTAAAGCCATATCTCCACGCTTCGCGAACACCGGCGAGATTGTGTACTGCCATCTGGGTCGATGCGTGAAGCCTAATGCTTGGGAAGTGCTCACGGGCAATCTTGGCGACGCCTAGATCCTGGACAATGATGGCGTGAACACCGACGTCTTCCAGCTCACCGAGGGTTCGGATCAATTCAGGAAGTTCCACGTCTTTAATCAAAATATTGAGGGTGACCAAAACCTTCATGCCATAGCGGTGTGCCATGGGAACCAGACTTCTTAAATCTTCGATGGAAAAGTTCTCGGCGCGAGCGCGAGCATTGAACTGCTTAAGTCCAAGGAATACCGCATCAGCGCCCGCATTCAACGCTGCAAAAAACTGCTCGCGACCGCCAACGGGTGCTAGTATTTCCGGTATAACTGCTTCCCCTGCTGAACGCTGATTGACTGCGTCTACTGATGTGATGCTTTGCTCACGTTCCATAATTCCCCAGACTTATGTCGACTTGCTTAATTAATGCACTGCCGCAGCGGCTAGGTATCATATTTTATAGCTTTTTAAAAGATTATATTAACAATTTCATGAGATTTTTTGCCCCTTTTGACCCGCATGAAGCCGGAAGTAACTATCCGTATTCATTAACATTAATGCAATACCTGATTGCTTTTTGGGGACCTGGGTCAAGTTTTTAGCAATGCGACCGATCCCTTTCTTATGAAAAATGTCGCTGAAATTCAAAACATCGCAGAGTCCGGGGACCTCTCAGGCGCTCACAACGCTTTGGACGCTCTCCTAACTATGGGCCCCCGCAATATCGAGGCCCTAAAACTAAGAGCCCGCCTGTACGAGGTGTCTGGCCGCTTCCAACTGGAAGCCAAGGTCTGGGACCAAATCTCCCGCATTGATCGCGAGGACGACGATCTGACCCAGTACGTTATACGCCGTCAAAGCGAAGACAGCGAAAACTTCTATTTTACGGATAGTTTACCTGGAGGCGGAAAACGCTTCATAGCGTTCCCACGCAAAGTCGTCCGCGCGGCAATGATTGGTCTAATGGGATGCATGATGTTTATGGTTTTGGCCAGGCTATCGCCGACCTACCCGACACTCAATCATCCACTTATAATGGTGTCATCATTTGTTTTTTTTGTGATCGCTCCATGGATTGCCATCCTCACCAACTACATTAAAAGCCTGCGACATGTGAGCGTGACCAAGGCAGGACTTGAGATTGTCACACCTTTTAAAAAACACAGTTTGGCCTGGACTGACGTTGAGCAGGTCTACCTGGCTCAAGATGATAGCCATGATACGTTCAGACTAAGCTTAGTCGTCCTATCTCGGGAGCCGACGATTCCTACGTTTGAGCTGGATTTTAACGAGAACACCACCCCCATTAGGGCTAGATCCTACTTGGTGAAGGAAATCATGACCGCCTGGGGAGAACCTCTCTACATCTCTAGAAAAAGCGTCGATACCAGTGGTCGAAAAACGATCAAGGCATGAAAAAACCTTAAAAATTTACAACAAAATCAAAAAAAGCCCCCGAAACGCCCAATAATCAGGCATTTCAGGGCTTTCTTTTATCGGTAATCGGAGATACAAACTTTTTTTGATACCAGGCCCTTGACAACTTCAAGGCCAGGATTACTTTGTCAGCCAAGTTATTTTTACCTTGTTACCTATTAACGATTTTCGATTTAGAGAGAGGAAACTTGAAAATGAAAATCAGACCATTACACGACCGCATCCTTGTTAAGCGCCTGGAAGGCGAAGAAAAAACAGTTGGCGGGATCATCATCCCAGACAACGCCAAAGAAAAACCCATGGAAGGCAAAGTCGTTGCTGTCGGTAACGGCAAACTTTTAGACAACGGCACCGTCCGTAAGCTTGAAGTTAAAGCTGGCGACCGCGTTCTATTCAGCAAGTACTCTGGCTCAGAAGTTAAGATGGACGGCGCAGAGCACCTGATTCTTACAGAAGGTGACATCCTCGGCATCATCGAGTGATTTCGAAAACTTAATAATTAATTCAATTAACTAAAAGCTAGGAGACATCTCAATGTCAG
>CAMDGW010000109.1 GCA_945897695.1 Pseudobacteriovorax antillogorgiicola
GTCTACGCTGTTTACAAAATCAATATTGCCACGGGACCTTGGAATATTCAGCGGCCAACTTAGTGCAAAACTATTTAATGCAAAACCGAAACGCGCCGCTCGCAAGTCATTTTTGCTGACGCCGGAGCGACAATTTATCTGGGATGAAATTGTGGCTATTTCTCGCAGATTTGGTGATCCACCACCATCGGCCATGGATCCTGGATTCGTTCAGGAGGTCGAGCGCCATATCCAGCGTTTCACAAAAAGAAATGGACATAAAGTTATGCTGGGACGCAAGGAGGCTTATTGGCCAACAATCGAAAAGACATTGATCGGCAATAATCTTCCCACTGAACTCGGATATATCGTGTGGGTTGAATCTAATTTTTTACCCGAGGCAGTTAGTCCCGTTGGAGCTGCAGGTCCGTGGCAATTTATGCCAGAAACGGCCAAAGAATACGGTTTGATCGTTGAGAAGGGGCGAGATCAAAGACTAGATATTGGACTTTCTACAGTTGCGGCATCGCGATATTTTGGTGACCTTTTGCGAATGTTCGGAAGTGATCGTTATCTCTTGGCAATCGCCTCTTACAATACGGGACAGTACCGCGTTAAAAGAAAGCAGATTGAGGCAACGGTCAACAAGGAGAAAACCAGTGACTTTTGGCAGCTTCGTCACCTGCTGCCGAAGGAAACAGCAGAGTATGTGCCAAAGTTTATTGCCGCTATTATTATCGGTAGAAATCCTAATCGTTGGGACGTCGCGCACTAGGGGTGTATTGTATGGGAACTAGAAATTTTTATAGAGATCTCAAGCCGCTGCCTTCGTTTGTAGAGGCAACAAACGGAAGTTTACATGAATCACTTCCTGAGGATTGGTGGCTGGTGTTGGCAGATGTCACTGGTTCGACTGCGGCCATAGAATCCGGTCGGTATAAGGACGTGAACACAGTGGCAGCAGCAACGATCATGGCCGTCATCAATGTTGATCGACAGTCGGAGATTCCATTTATTTTCGGCGGAGATGGTACAAGTATTGCTATTCCGCCGCACATGGTTGAGGGAGCCAAGGGCGCCCTTCTTGCGTCAAAGCAGATGGCCCGTGATGGTTTTAATTTAGACTTGCGTGTGGCGCTTATGCCAGCAAAAGAAATTCTGAGAAGAGATCTTAGGCTTGGAGTGTGTAAATATCGGCTCAGTGCGACGGTGAATCAGGCGAGTTTCTCTGGATTCGGTTGGTCGTGGGCTGAATCAACGATGAAAGATCCCGTTATTGGCGCCCCGTTTCTTGTTGTGGACGATGGTTCCGTTAAGGTCGATGCTGATTTCACCGGTTTTGAGTGTCGATGGAAGCCAGTCAAAGCTAGGCTTGAGTCCAAATTAGCAATTATTGTCCAAAGCACGGCAAAGACGCCAGATCAACATAGTCAGATTTACGAAGAATTTCTTGCAGAGATTAAAGAAATTTACGGAGACGTTAATCACTATCATCCCTTGGCCGAAAGCAGGTTGGGGCTAACCATGAATTTAGCCCGACTTCGCGGTGAAGCTATTGTTCGGTCGAAGAATCGAAGTGGATTATCCTACTTTTTTGGCACAGTTAGATTATGTTTTATCAGTTTGATCGGATCACTTGCCTTTAATTTTAATTTAAAACTGGCTGGTGTGCGTTGGGGAAAGTATAAACGTGAGGTCGTTGAAAATACGGATTTTCGGAAATTTGATGGTGCCTTGAAAATGGTTGTAGATGGTACGGGGCGCCAAGAAGAAAAACTAAACCAATATCTGGAAAATCAATACCGGCAACGTCGCTTAGTCTACGGATTACACAGGTCACCTGAGGCAATCATGACATGTCTTGTTTTCACACCGGGTCAGGATCACGCTCACTTTGTAGACGGTAGCAATGGCGGATACGCCATCGCAGCTAAGGGGCTAAAAAAGCAGTTAGCTGAATTTAAAAGGCAATCTTGATTTGGGACTGATTGCTACTTGCCAGACCTGAAATTATTTCTGGATCCAAGCACGGATGTTTTCAAGCTCGCTGGTGCTAAGGGTTGCAGTAAATCCTGGCATGAGCCGTCTCCCGTTTTTAACAGTCGTCCAGAAAGTGGACTCCGTGATCCTTCGTCCCTTTAGCTTTGGCGCACTTTTTCCATTGCCATCTTGCCCGTGGCAGGCAGCACAGTAGGATATGAAAAGTTTGTAGCCGCTTTTGGCGTTGCCGGCCCGATGCTGGTAGGTCACCTCAAGGTCGGGGTTTGCCGAAAGGTCTACGAAGTTGGAGTCATCACCGAGGATGCTGCGGCCTTTGTCTTTGCTGGAAAGGGTTTTGGCGATTTTTTCGGTAGTATCTTTGTCCAGAACAAGTCCATAGTCGGACATTTTCTTTACCGTAGATATCCATGCTGCTTTATCCAATGTTTGTTGATCGATAATTTCTACCGAGTGGCAGGTTAGACAATGCTGTTTGACCAGGTCAGCACCTTCAGCAATAAGAGCACCCTGGGAATCTCCCTTGAAAACCACGCGGTCGACCGCATTGTACAGATAGCCTTTAGGATTCCATTCTTGAATGAGTGGTTGAGTGTTCCCCTTGACATCTGTTGCGCGTGCCAAAGCTTCATAATTCACCCCTTCCTGGACGTTTATTTGCATTTCAAATTCCTGCCAGGCGTAGTCTTTCGATGGCGAAAGCTTTGCCTCGGACCAAGAATTTCCTGAATCAATTGATATTTCTACTTTGGAAACTGGTCCCGAGCCCGAGAACGTTTTGCCTTTTAGGGTGAACGCGCCAGGGTTAATGTTTTCTTGCGGTTTAGGGTCTGTAAATATTGTTTGCACTTTGATGTACTCGATAGGGCGCCCTGATTTGACAGGGTCCCAAGATTCTCCAGGCTTAACGGATTCAATTGGCATCCGGTAAGCTTTCTGCGCAAAATTTCGCTCATCAGGTTCGGCGGCAAAAGTAATTTTATTGACCCACTTCACCCAGTTTTGTCCATAGATAGTCGGCATGATAAGCCGGACTGGGCCTCCATGGGCCACTGTTAGCGGTTCACGATTCATTTTCAGAGCAAGGATTGAATTTGTTTCCAAGAGTAGTGACATGGGTATCGAACGGACGAATTTTGCTTGGCTCGGGATGACTGGTTCATCGGCGCCCTCAAATGTTACGTATTTTGCGGTTGGCTTTATTACAAGTGACTTGAAGATTTCCTTAATGGGAACTCCAGTCCATTCTGCATTACCGATGGCTCCGCGTTTCCACTGGATGCCACTGACCGAAGGGCTAAATAGCGATCGACCGTTTCCTGAACATTCTAAAATGGCATGAAAAGATACCTGCGGCATTTTTAGAAGACTCTTCACAGTTATCTTTCGAGGATTCATAATAAGACCGTCAAAGTTGATGGTCCAACTGGAGTCAATTTTTGCGGGTAACGAGTGATGATGGCTGCGAACAAAAAAACCCTCGGTCGGGGTTTCCCAAGGCCTAAGTGCTTCAATAGTGGCTTCTGCCATGGCAGGTCTTGAGCTTCGTTTGATGAGTAGCTGATCCGTTGCTGCATAAAGCTTTTGGCCGGCAAAAAATATAAACACTAAAATCAGTCTGTTTTTCATCAATGCCCCTAAATCTTGTTGTCTGCCAAGATTTTCCCGCAACCTGAGTTAGCATAAAAATTGAGCAATTACTATCGTTAGGGATTTAATAATAATAAAATTTCTAATTTGCCCACAGCTTCTTTGAGGTTTTATCTGGAATCACCACGGGGTATGCTCTGCGATGAACTGATTCACCAATTTTTCTCGGTAATTGTCCATGACAGATATCATGTCGCAGTCCATTCGCTACGAGCAGGGTACAATCCTTGTTGAAGGTTTTGACGGCGTCGTCATGTCAAAACTTGAAGACTGGGTCATACGAGATCAACGAACGTTAGAATGGCGTGCTGAAGGTCGACGCTATCGAGAGATTGCATTGACTTTGCGAGATTGTGGAGTGGTCTGGAAAGATAATGCCCGATCCTACGAGCTGCTTAAGCTACCGCTGCGTTCTCCCATTAATCCCAGATCCCATCAGGCTGGAGCCATTGAAGCCTGGACTGCGGCGGGTCGGCGCGGCGTGGTCAGCCTTCCAACGGGAGCAGGAAAGACGATCCTTGCGGTCATGTGCATGGCAGCCGTTGGCCGGCCAACCTTAATCTGTGTGCCGACAATCGATCTAATGCAGCAATGGCACTTGGTGATGACCAAATATTTCGATACGCCCATTGGGCTCCTTGGTGGTGGCAGCCATCAGATCGAGACTGTGACAATTGCAACCTACGATTCAGCTGCGATGCACGCAGAGCGCCTTGGGCCTAAATTTGGTTTGGCAATTTTTGACGAGTGCCATCACTTGCCTGCACCAGGTTATGCCCAAATTGCGCAGTGCCTGATTGCTCCCTTCCGTCTTGGCTTATCGGCAACGGTAGAACGTGCAGACGGGCGTGAAGAAGTTTTATTTGATTTAGTCGGAGACATTATTTTTGAGGGACGCTTTAGTGAGCTTGAAGAAAAGACTTTAGCCCCATACAAAGTGGTTCAGATCGAAGTTGATATGACAGCTCACGAGCTTGCCCGATATAATGAGGCAAGAACGACGTACAAGAATTTTTTGAAATATTCTCGCATAAATTTTTCAGATGGTAATGGATGGTCCCAGTTCATTGCGTTATCGGCAAGGTCTACTCAAGGACGCAATGCCATGAAAGCCTACCGTGAGCAAAAACGACTAGCGCAGGCTGCATCAGGAAAGCTTACTGAATTGTGGAAAGTCCTGCAAATTCATCGCGGTGAACGCGTGATTGTGTTCACTGATGAAAATTCACTGGCGTATCAAATTGGCCGGGACTTTTTCGTCCCAGTACTGACCCATCATACAAAACCACCTGAGCGGGCGAAAATTTTGGAGGGATTCAAAAAAGGAGAGGTGACCGTCATTGCGACGTCCAAAGTTCTCAATGAAGGAGTGGATGTACCAGAGGCCAGCATTGGCGTCGTGCTTTCGGGAAGTGGCACAGTCCGGGAACATGTGCAGCGACTGGGAAGAATATTGAGACATAAAGAGGGCAAAAGCGCAGTTCTCTATGAAATTATCTCACGAGGGACTTCGGAAACATACGTTAACCAACGGCGAAGGCAACACTATGCTTACCAAGGATCTGGTTCAGGCTACCGTTCGTAACGGAAGGCTGTTTCCCAAATTTATCAGGTCAGATGACCCTAAGGCGTTATCCGATGCTAAGTCAATTTGTGAGTTGTTTGCTGATGCCACTGGCCGGGTGGTGAGTGACCTGGAAGACGACGTCAAAGCTTCAGCGGGAGATCCTCGGGGACGAGCATTTTCTAAAATCCTGATGGATCAATGTGAAGTGGCTGAACCTGGTGACGAGATTTTGGATCTTCGGTGGAGGGCTTTTTCAATTTCAGAGAAACTGCGTGCCACTGGAGAAATTTCCGCTGATCAATTTCGTGAACGCTTGGCCGCCGAGCTGGGGCAGAGCATATCTGACCTTCAACAAAAGATTTTCTCTGACCTACCCAGTGCCAGAACTATTGAAAAGATGGAACCACTTTCACCCCTCGAGGTGATCGAACGCTATAACCTTTCCCATATCACGACATTTCTTTGTTTTGCTGAGGATGTGTCCGTCGCAGTTACGAATGTCTCTGTCGCACAAAAACGCGAGATCATGCGTCGCCTTAAATTTCATAGGCTAATGAGTGACGTAGATGTGGATCATGACGCGTGCACCATGCGGTTAGAGCTAAGTGGTCCACTAAAGATTTTTGGAAAGACTCAGGGATATGCTTTAAGAATTGCAAATTTCTTCCCCTTCATAGCTTCACTTCCCGAGTGGGAGCTAGAAGCTAAATTAACCTGGAAGGGGCGAAAAGTTTCTTTCGTCGTGGATGAAAAAAGCGGAGTTAAGACTCGCTATGGACGCTCCGGGGGTGGGTATATACCTAAGGAGTTTCAACTTCTACTTGATGCGTTGAATGAATCTGGTGATTTTCAGCTAAAACCTGGCGATGACTTTGTCCATTTAGGAAAACAAAGCTACTGTTTCCCGGATTTTATTGTGCGCGTTGGTAATAAAGATGTGGCAATTGAGCTGTTTCACCCGTGGCACAAAGGACAGGCCAAACATCGAATTGAGGCTGCTTCTAGGGCGAAGTCGAAGGGGTTACTCATTGGTGTTGATAGAAGCCTACTGAAAGATTCCGAGCTGAAATCCGTTTGCGACAGTGACCCATGGTTTGCAGATAATGGGTTTGAGTTCAGTCAGTTTCCGACTCCGAACGTATTGAAACGAGTGATAAATCGTCATGGTTAATGGAACTACTGAAATTCTTTCATCCATAGATCATGTTCTTCATGATGTATTTGGTTTTGAACACTTTAGGCCCAGGCAGCGAGATGTCTGCCTTTCTGCATGGCGTGGTAATGATGTGCTTTTGGTGATGCCAACGGGAGCTGGAAAATCTCTTTGTTATCAGTTGCCAACTGTCGCTCGAATTGAAGGTCGGGCGCTCGTTGTTAGTCCCCTGATTGCTCTGATCGAAGATCAAGTTCAAAAGTTAAAAAAAATCGGCATTCAAGCTGAGCGGATTCACTCGGGGCGATCTCGACAGGAATCTATGGACGCATGCAGGCTTTGGCGTGAGGGTAAGCTTCAATTTCTCTACGTTGCACCAGAGAGATTGGGCGTTCCAGGATTTGTGGATTTTCTTGTGGATAACAAACCTGCTTTGATTGCGGTTGATGAGGCGCACTGTATTTCAATGTGGGGCCACGATTTTCGGGCGGATTATCGCCAGCTTGGTCCTAGGTTAGCTCGTCTTAGGCCGGCAAACATTGTGGCATTGACAGCTACAGCGACTCCCGACGTCCAGAGGGATATTGCAGACCAACTTGGTTTGGAGCGGCCAGATATTTTTATTCACGGATTCAGGCGAGACAATATCGGCATAGATGTCGTTGAGCTAACGCCTGGCGCTCGAACCGAATCAGCAATTTCAATTCTTCAGGTCAAAGAAAGACGGCCAGCGATCATTTATGCTCCGACGCGAAAGGTGGCAGAAGCGACCGCTGCGGAACTTAAAAAGCACTTCAAGACAGGAGTGTTTCATGCGGGCTTGCCAACCCATGAACGCCAATCTGTGCAAGATGATTTCCTGAAAGATGAGATCGAAGTGATGGTGGCTACCATCGCGTTTGGTATGGGTGTTGATAAACCTAATATTAGAACGGTGTTTCACTTAGCGCTTCCAGGTTCGGTTGAAGCCTACTACCAGGAAATCGGTCGAGCTGGTCGCGATGGTAAGTTAAGTTCTGCGATTTTGATGTTCGCACCAATTGATCGCAAGACTCATGAATATTTTCTCGACATGAACTATCCAGATCCAGAGCTTTTGCAGAGAGTACTCCAGGCTATTGCACAGGGCTCTTCAACCCGCGATGAAATTGCCGGGCGACTTGGGATTATGCCAGATCTCGTTCGCAATGCCCTGGAGAAGCTTTGGATTCACGGCGGTGTTGCAGTTGATGACGATGGGGGGATTTCGCCTACTAAGTCTGGTTGGGAGCGAAGTTATTTGGCACAACGGCGACATCGGACCGAACAACTTGCCAAGGTGTTGTCCTTTGCACAGGGCAAATCTTGTCGCATGCTCCATTTGATTAATCATTTCGGCGATAAAGACGATTGTCATGAGTCCTGCTCGATCTGTGATCGCTGTCGAGGGCCATCTATTGCAGCCGAGACTATGAAGAAAATGGTTACTGCTGATAGTAAGGCGCAAGATGAACTTATGAAAGCTTTGATCCCCTTTCAGTCTAAGACTAGCGGTATATTCTACCG
>CAMDGW010000110.1 GCA_945897695.1 Pseudobacteriovorax antillogorgiicola
AATACGCAGTGCGCAGCCGTTAACATCAGTCGCTTACCGATCAGAACGCCCGTGCAAGAGTTATCGAGTTTACCCAGTGCTGAAAATGGATAATCTCGAGTGTTAACGCGCTCGCGATTATCCTCGCCAAATACATTCTGGATTTGCGATCCAGCTCGTCCGCAACTCACAGCCGTCAAAACGGTCAACGAAATAGCGGCCCATCTCGAACGTATCCCAATCATATAGCAATCTCCTTGAGTGAATTTGTCTGGAAACAGACCCCAAGTATGGGCGACTACAGGCGCCTTAGCGCTTTGTCAATTTAAAGGATAAAAGCAGAGTGATGCGCCTCAGAGCGCGCGAAAACGATCAATTTTGATGACCAGAAAATGGTTTTCAGCCGGAGATCTTTACGATATCATTTTCGTGATCTAAATTTTTCTGAGGCGAAAATGAATTTTTGCAAATCATTCTTTGGTCAATCACCACGCATGGCAATATCAATTCCACAAAAATTAATTCTGCTAGCTCTATTATCATCAAGCAGCATCTCGTTTAGCGAACCGAGCCAAGAAACGAAGGCCACTGCAGTTTCTGACCTGACAGAATCTCCAGACACAACAACTCCAAGCACCAAAGACCAACTAAAAAATTTCACCATTTTGGGGAGCTATTCTTCCTATGATTTACTGGTGCCAGGGAAGCTAGGAGTATCCGCCGCCTACAATGAATCCGCAGAAAAAACTTGGGAGCTAGAGTACCTATCGGCCAGTATTTCAGGACCGTCCGCCTTTAAACACCTTGGATCGCTCGACGAAAAACGTATCTCGTTACTGCGCAGATCTTTTTGGAATAAAGGCAGCTTTTCCGGGTACTTTGGATTATCTTGGAATTCCCTTGAGGTTTCGCTAGGCAACGACCTGCTAGCAAAGCTAGGAGTCATTTCCACGTCTAAATCAACCTTGCTGCGCATGGATACGCTTGGCATTAATACAGGCATCGGCAATCGCTGGTCCCTTTGGAAAGGCTTAACGATTGGATCGGACTGGGTCGGGATCTCGCAGCCGTTGCTAACGGTTAAAAAGAACTTTTCGATTTTAGATTACGCCACCAATCAGACTGAACGCGATAGAATCGAAAGCGCACTCAAAATAGCAATGTTTTTACCTCGACTTTACCTCCTTAAGATTCAGGTCGGCTTCACGTTTTAAACGGGAATAGTCGGCTTTTATTGCGTAAAAATTTTTTTGTTAATCAACTGTCACTATTTGAATTTCGGGATTGAGCTCATAACGCAGAATGCTCTCAATGCCGCTTAGTGTGCCGGTTCTTGAGCTTGGACAGCTACCGCATGCACCTTCATATTTCACGGTGACTATGTTGTCGGTAAAATCGAGAACCACCAAATCACCGCCATCAGCCTGCAAGCCTGGGCGAATTTCACGCTCTATCACTTCTTCGAGTTTCCGGCGTTCCTCCGTCCACCCTGACTGATCAACTGGAGCATCCGCTGTTAAAAATTCCGGATCATGAGAGGAAAGGAAAGTTTTCACCACCTCAATGATCTCCGACTCCAGCGTAGGCCAATCACCATGGCCATCCTGCGTCACCGTCATGACGTTTTCAAATAAGTGCACCGCAGTGACGTTGGGAAGCCCCAAGATATTTGTGGCTAGTGGCACATGAAGGCACTCTGCTGGGTGAACAAAGGTAACTTTGCCAATCTTTTTAACGTCCTTTGCCGTGATAAATTTCAAAGCGTTTGGATTTGGAGTGGACTGGGTTATCACACGCAACGACATGGCTCTGATTCACTCCTTTGGTTCTGTGGAAACCGTCAACTGATCAGTTAACGATGACGATAATGTATGCCACGGTAACAAGACGCACTTGGCTCTTGCAGGATAATCTTTAATTGCAAAAAACGCTGACGCTGCCGACTTGGCAAGGTCTGCTGCTGGCTGAGCATCACCTTGAATAAAAGATTGAAATGAGAGGCTCAGACTTTTCGCGAAAGACAGGGGCTGTCCACCCATCACCTCCGTCAAAACAGAGGCACTTGCTCGACAAAGGGCACAGCACTGAGCCGTAAATTTAATTTCCTTGATTGCCCCCTGTCCAACGATCACCTGTATTTTGACGCGGTCGCCACAGATGGGATTAAACCCTTCGGCTGAATGCGTGGTCCCAGATAATTCACCGTACCCGCGCGGAGAACGATTATGATCCAGCACAGTGGACTGATAGAGTTCTGAGGCAGCCTGGTTCAAGCAAACAACTCCTGTGTTTTCCAGAGGGCTTTAACCAGATTCTCAATATCTTCTTCGTTGTTATAGATACTAAAACTAGCTCTCGACGTTGCCTGAACACCAAAGCGCGCCATCAGTGGCTGTGTGCAATGATGCCCAGTTCTAATCGCCACTCCATAGGAATCCAAAATGGATCCCACGTCGTGTGGATGGATATTTCCCATCACAATGCTAAAGATCGGTAACTTTGGTTCTGCTGTGCCAATAATTTTAAGATTAACAACGTCCCGTAGTGCCGCCTCCGCTTTATTCCGCAAAGACTCCTCGTGGGAGTGGATGGCCTTAAACCCAACATCTTCGGTAACAAAACGAATCGCTTCACCCAAGCCTATGACTGCCGCGATATCTGGGGTTCCTGCTTCGAATTTAGCTGGCGCATCGGCATAGACCGTTTTTTCGAACGTCACAGTCTTGATCATATCACCGCCCCCCAGCATGGGAGGCATAGCATCAAGGTGCTGTAATTTCCCCCACAGGACACCGACCCCTGTCGGACCAAAGAGCTTGTGCCCAGAAAACGCCAGAAAATCAGCTCCCAGAGTTTGAACGTCAATTGGAACATGCGCCACAGCTTGGGCTGCATCGATCAAAATGGGAACACCTGCAGCATTCGCTGCGTCAATCATTTCCTTGATGGGATTGATGACACCCAGAGCATTAGAAATCCAGACACACGAAATAAACTTCGTACGTGGACCTATTAATTTTTTAAATGACGCCAAATCAAGCGATCCATCGTCGTTGATTGCCGCCACGATAATTTTTGCACCAGTCTCTTCACAGATCATTTGCCAGGGGACGATATTGGCGTGGTGCTCCATGCCCGTTAGTAATATTTCATCACCAGCTTTCAGGCGAGGTTTGACAAACGAACGAGCAACGAGATTGATGCTGCCGGTAGTTCCTGTGGTGAATACAACCTCCCGTTCATCAGCGGCGTTGAGCAGCTGACAGGCCGCCGTCCGGGTTGCCTCGTAGAGACCCGTAGCTTCTTCACTCAAAAGATGAACAGCGCGGTGAATGTTTGCAGTGCCATGACGGTAGTAGCGGTCTACGGCGTTGATGACGCAAAGGGGCTTTAAAGTCGTTGCAGCAGAGTCAAGATAGCTAAGGCGCTTGCCGCGAATATCTCGAGCGAGCACGGGGAATTCGCCCCTCAGTGCTTTAACGTCAAGTACTCCATTTGGTGCAAGGCGTGTCATGTGTTGCTACCACCTCTACTAACTTCATGTTTAAACCACTGACTCACGTGCTTAGACAAAATAGACTTGGCTGATTTATCCTGAAGACGCAGCACCACGTCGTCGGCAAATCCCCGACAGAGCATGGCCATCGCTTCAGCGCGACCGATACAACGACTCTGCAAGTAAAACAACTCAAGGGGATCAATAGATCCGATGGCAGCGCCGTGGGATGCTTTAACGTCGTCGGCATCGATTTCCAGCTGTGGCTTAGCATCAACTTCAGCATTCTTGCTTAAAAGAAGATTTTTTGTGGTCTGATAAGCCTCTGTCTTTTGAGCATCTTTACGAATGTAGATCTTCCCGTTAAAAACCGCTCGGCTCTCATCGGCTAAAATACCTTTGTAAAGCTGATGAGTCCTACAAAATCCCACCTGATGGTCAACAACCGTGTGATGATCCACGTGTTCTTGATCTCTTGTTAAATAAAGCCCATTAAGGATGCATTCAGCATCCGTTGCAGTGAACTTCACATCAATATTGATACGTGCAAGACGGCTACCGGCCACCAGAGAAAAAGTCTCAAAACGACTACCTCGATCTAACACTGCCGATATGGTTGCAGTGTGAAATTTACCGGGTGATGATAACACCCTGTAATAGCCACAGTCTGCCCGAGGACCCAGCTTAAATTGCGTCAATCCGTTGGACCAACCGCTACTCGACTCACTGACGCTAATAAAATCTTCAAAGACCCTAAGGCGAGCACCTTCAGGAACTGAAATCAGCAGTCTAGTCGCACTAGCAGCGGCATCAGCATGACCAGTCACCACATGCAAAATATGCAGCGGACGACTGACGATTTGGTTCTTTTTTAGCTCAAGGAGTGCACCATCGCGAACAAAGCCCACATTAATTCCCGCAAATAGGCCATTCATGCCAGGTGACGTCTGCCAAAAGTCCCACCATGAGGCATCGTTTGTGCTTTCAGCTTCCGCTAAAGTCCTAAAACCTAAAGAGGTCAGTTCCTCAAGACTTGAAAGCCTCGCATTCAGAATTCCATCAATGAAAACCAGGTATGTTGCATCAGGAATCAGCTTTGATTTCACCAAAGCATCGACGGCAGAGTCTAAAGCAGGCGAAGGCAACGAAGACCACAGACGAAAACTTTGATCTACGAGCGGTCTAAGACTCGTGTACTTCCACTCCTCATGTCGGGTGGTCGGGATACCGTCTTTGATTGCTGACCGCAAAAGGCGTTCACGTCGCTCAAAAGACTGACGCGACTCCCCAGCAACGGAAGTACTGCGTTCAGCCCAGGCTTTTTCAATCGATTGTAATGTTGAAAAGGTCGTCATCGATGCATTTCTCTCAGTTCACAAAGTCCTTAAGTAGCCAGTCGTAACCTTTTTCCTCGATTTCGAGGGCTAGGTCTTTCTTACCGCTTTTGATGATACGCCCTTGGTAAAGAACGTGAACATAGTCGGGAACAATATAATTTAGGATTCGCTGGTAGTGGGTCACGAGTACAACGGCGTTGTCTTGACGGCGAAGTTTATTCACGCCTTCTGACACAATCCTGAGCGAGTCCACATCTAGCCCCGAATCAGTCTCATCAAGAAAGGCAAGGCGTGGTTGGATGATCGCCATTTGAAGGATCTCGTTACGTTTTTTTTCACCGCCAGAGAAGGCGACATTTACTTCCCTATCAATGAAACGCTCGTCCATTCCAAGTAGCTTACATTTTTCTTTCAAAATGGGAGCAAACGCCTCTTCAGAGACTTCTTTGGCACCTTGATGCTTACAGACAGCATTGAAAGCCGCTCGTAAAAACGCGCTGTTGGGTACTCCCGGAATTTCCACAGGATACTGGTAGGCTAGGAATATTCCATTACGAGCTCGTTCCTCTGGAGCCATATCTAGAACATTGCGCATTCTCAGATTTACCTCAAATTCGACGCGACCAGAAGTCACCTCGTAATCAGGATGCCCTGCTAGGACTTTTGACAGGGTACTTTTTCCGGAACCATTGGGCCCCATGATTGCGTGTACTTCACCTTCATTGACTGAAAGGCTTAACCCTTTCAGAATTTCTTTCCCATCGACGCTTGCATGTAGGTCATTGATTGCTAACATTGCCATAATTATTCCTTCGTGCCTGGCGAACTTCAGCCGACACTTCCCTCCAGTTTCATTTCAAGTAACTTTACCGCCTCGATACTGAACTCGAGCGGCAGGGTTTTAAACACATCCTTACAGAAACCATGTAAAAGCAAACTGACCGCACCTTCTTCGTCAATACCACGACTTTTCATATAAAAAATCTGATCAGCAGAAATCTTAGACGTGGTTGCTTCATGCTCCACAAGCGCTGAATTGTTTTTCACTTCCAGGTAGGGATGAGTATTAGCCGTACACTGATCCCCAACGAGCATACTGTCGCACTGGCTGAAGTTTCTCGCGTTTTCTGCGGATGGAAATATCTTCACTTGCCCACGGTAAGTATTTATTGACTGATCACAACTGATACCTTTGCTGATAATCCGCGATGACGTGTTTTTGCCGATATGGATCATCTTAGTGCCGGTATCCGCTTGCATGCGGTTGTTCGTGAGTGCAACCGAGTAAAACTCACCTGAGGAGTAATCTCCCTTGAGTATGACACTAGGGTATTTCCACGTGACTGCAGATCCTGTTTCCACCTGCGTCCAGCTGATTTTGCTCTTAACGCCCTGACAGATCCCGCGCTTGGTCACAAAGTTATAGATACCACCTTTGCCTTCCTTGTCTCCGGCATACCAATTTTGAACTGTCGAGTATTTGATTTCAGCGCGATCAAGCGCCACAAGTTCTACGACAGCGGCGTGAAGCTGGTTCTCGTCACGCATGGGCGCTGTGCAGCCTTCGAGGTAACTTACGTACGCCCCCTCTTCGGCGACAATCAGCGTCCGCTCAAATTGACCGGTTTCCCGGGCATTGATCCGGAAGTAGGTCGATAGGTCTAAAGGACAGCGAACACCTTTGGGGATAAAGACAAACGAGCCGTCTGTAAACACGGCGCTATTCAGGGCTGCATAATAGTTATCTTTGTAAGGGACAACAGTTCCAAGATATTTTTCCACAAGATCTGGATGGTTATGAATCGCCTCCGTCAACGAGCAAAAAATAACGCCCGCTTCCGCAAGTTCTTCCTGGTGGGTGGTACCAACCGAAACACTATCAAAAACAGCATCAATGGCGACGCCAGTAAGACGTTTTTGCTCCGACAATGGAATTCCCAGTTTATTAAACGTCTCTATAAGCTCGGGATCTATGTCATCAAGGCTAGCGGGCCCGGATCCTTCTTTTTTGGATTTTGGAGCTGAATAGTAGCGAATTTCCTGAAAATCGATCGGGGCATAGGATACGTCAGCCCAGGTTGGCTCTTTCATCGTCAGCCAATGACGATACGCTTTGATCCGAAACTCCCGGACAAAGGGTGGATCATTGCGCTTATCGGCAATCATATGTACGACGTCTTCGCTAAGACCTTTAGGAAAGAACTCAGTTTCAATCTGAGTTTCAAAACCGTATTTGTAATCGCGGTCAGTCAGTGACTCTTTAACAATTTCAGCCATTGAGGCTTACTCCATTAGAACAGTTTTTGGACTGCGCATTTGCCGCAGAATCTAAAGTTTCGAACTTGCCACCGCCACGGCATTCCTGAACAGGGAGAGCCCCGCGTCCTGCGTCCAGCATTGCATCAACCATTTCCGGAAACTCAATTGCCCACTGTGACGCCAACGTTTCAAGCTTAATGCCACCAAGACTTGCTTTGACCGCACTAAATATGACGGACCAAGCATCCTTGGAAGAACAACTCGACTCAAAATCACAGGCTTGTCCTGATGAAATGCACTCCACGGGAATCATGCTTTCTTCAACAGACGAAAAAAGATCCCACA
Organism: Pseudobacteriovorax antillogorgiicola; assembly: GCA_945897695.1. Lineage (GTDB taxonomy): Bacteria > Bdellovibrionota_B > Oligoflexia > Oligoflexales > RGVZ01 > CAMDKS01. The sequence goes on from CAMDGW010000110.1 coordinate 7,417, forward strand.
TGGTGATGCTGTCTGCAGGGCGAGCGAGGCGATATCCACCACTGCGACCCCGAATACTTTCAACAAGATTTCCAGCACGAAGTTTGACCATAATCTGGTCAAGGTAATCAGTAGGAATCCCCTGCCGAGCAGCGATCTCACTGCGGCGCACAAGGGGCTGATTGGCTCCATAACGTGCCAAATCCATCATAATTTTGAGAGCATATCGACTTCTTGACGTGAGATTCACGGTCCATCTCCTTGATCTGTGCTTGGCCCAATTGTTTAGCTCTCAGCTCAACAATTAGCAATAGGATTTCGCAAAATCCTGACCGATTTTATAAAGTTTTTAAAGTACCGAAATTTAAAGTATAATTCTGCTTAAGCGGCAAGAAACTGGGAGAGTATCCACACCTGAGGGCCCGTTTCCCGAAGTTTACCAACAAGGAGTG
>CAMDGW010000111.1 GCA_945897695.1 Pseudobacteriovorax antillogorgiicola
TAAGTGATGACGCTCGTAATCTGGCAAAAGAACTTCAAGCAGACAATGCAGATATTCCCAGCGCACTTAAAAAACGAGTTGGTAAGAATGAGCACATTGGATTTTACAATCTCACGGCGCTAGTTTTGAGGCGGGCATCTATCGGAATTTTCAACTCGCAAACCACTGACATTCTTGTTCATAAATCTCCTGATGCAGGAGGTCTTGAAGGGGTCAAAGCAAGACTCATCACAAGTAATGGCGTTGTTTTTGGTTTGGCCCAAGACTTCTTAAATCAGCGTCTATTCATCGGCGGAAATTTGAAATATATGCACCGAGGGGAAGCAGCCGTTGAGGCTAACATCACCGATAGTGACAGCCTTTCCAATATGACAAGCGACAACCTACTCAAACAAGGCTTAGGAACTAGCGTTGATTTTGGCGTTATGTATAAAATTCTCGGACGCATGGAAACCTCGGTGGGAGCCACCATCAACAACGTTGGTACAACGTCGTTTAGCTCCATGACCGAAGGCTCGGCTGCGCCATCACGCCTAAAGCAAGTTGTAAATCTTGGCGTAGCCATTGAACCAGGCACGAAAATCAGTCGCTTTCGTCTTCTGGGAGAGTATTGGGACGCAACCAACGTGCTCGGCATGACACCCCTGCGAAAGCTCCATCTAGGTGCTGAGTTAAGTGTTAAAGATATTATAGGCTTCACAGCAGGCTTGTCAGGAGGATCGACGAGTGGAGGTTTCTACGTCGACATCTACGCCCTTCGTTTGGACGGGGGAGTCTACATTCAAGATATGGATGATCGAACAGGCGTTCGCCCCGACAAAAGACTTTTCTTCCGACTCACGACTGGATTTTGACATTAAGGAGAATCTCGATGAAACATGACCTGCTCATCAAAACCCGTCGTATCATTCACACCTTTATTTTTGTGTCCCTGACAGCTGCAATTTCAGCATGCGGAGCAAATCCCTTCAAAAGCTTTGAGGAAAAAGACCCGGCCGAGGATGCCACAGTTGCCCTTGAGGAAGGAAAACCCACTAAGGCGATCAACATTTTGACAAAAGCACTGCAAGATGATCCCGGAAACGCAAAGTATATTTCCATTCTAGCTCTGGCTTACGCGGAGCGCGCAGGAATTAACGCCCTGACGCTGGCACAAAAGATGGCGTCCAATTCTGAATCAAGTTCATCATCAAGCGGTGTGTCCTCAAGTAGCACACACGGGGTGACGTCACTATTTTCTGTCATGCCGGCGGCCACCGATGCCAACATTGCCGACGTGGACACCGCGGTAAATCTGATGCTTTCCATATCGTCCGACGCAAGAACAGCCGCCGATATATTAAAAATTGCGATGTATGAAACCGCCGCCATGACGCTGAGAACCAAAAAATATGACCTCGATGGCGATGGGACCATCTCGGCAGCTGAAGCGCTCGCCATGTCCAGCGCCGATGCGTTGACAATTCTTTCCCAAATATCTGGCGCAGCCTCTGCCTTCAGCGGCAACTCGTCGAGCTCTTCTGTTGACCAGGCCGCCGCCTCCCAGATCACCAACATACAGAGCGCCATCAGCCAATGCCCTGGGGGTGACCAGGAGACTCAGCTCAAAAACTATATGAGTAAAAACGGCTGCTAAGGCGTAACCTACTGAAAACGCTCACCACACTGGACCTTGCCCCGAGACACCGTTATACGGTATATCCTTTGGTCCTATGACTAGACAAAAACCATCCAGCCGCAGCCTTCTTATCGCAATCAATGATCTGATTGGCGCAAGCCTTTTGGTCGTTTGGGGTCTCGTCTTAGGCCCCCTAGGCATTCTTCGTGGAACGCTCTACTTTGGAAATATCTTTTGGTACATTTGGGTTTTAAGCCCCCAGGGCTTGCTCAGCCGGTTTGTCAGAGCAGCTATTGATTGGCGGCTTGGCAATTTCGATGCAGCTGTATTTCAACTAGAGTTCCTTGTGACACGTGTTGAAACCGCCTTCAGCAGACATCCAAAATCTCGAACCATCCGGATTGTACTTGAAGACTTTTACACGCTCCTCGTTCGAGCTTACCTACACAGTGGCCATATTGATGATGCCATGCTGGTTATTCTACGGGCCAAGAAATCTCTCGACTGTGACCGGTTGCCGGAACTGGCTAGGCTTGACGCAAAAACAGCCCATCTTGTTCGCGCGGGATTAGCCGCTGGCAGATTACTTGACGGTAGCGGACTTGCGACACTCTACGTGAAGTCCCACGAAACAGCTGTAACGCCTGCCGATGCCCCTAGAAAAAAACCGACACTCCACACCCCGCCGCCACAACGTCAGGGTGCTACTGGTAAAAACCAGGACCCATCACTACCGAGAAGTAACATCATTCCGTTTCGTTCCCTAGATAGGTCTCTCAGTCCTCCACCCAGTCCGGAAAAATAAAGCACATGCAAAAAATGATTGATCTTCGTTCTGACACGGTCACCAAGCCGACGCCGGAAATGCTTGCTGCCATGATGAAAGCGGATGTCGGCGACGACGTTTACGGTGAGGACCCAACCGTTAACAAACTAGAAGACACCGTAGCCGCCCTTTTAGGCAAAGAGGCTGGACTTTTCACCCCATCTGGGACGATGGCCAACCAAATCGCCATCAATACTCAAACCCGACACGGCGACGCCATTCTTGCAGAAGAAGACAGTCATGTATTTCTCTATGAAGCAGGCGCTGCTGCTGCCCAAAGTGGAGTTCAGTTTGATCTGATTCCGTTTACTGAAAACTTTTCTGATGCGGCTATCGATGCCCGCATAAAACCTGAATGGATGCACTATGCGTCAACAAGACTTCTGGTTGTCGAAAACTCACACAATCGAGGCTCGGGTCGAGTGCTCGCGCCGACAGACTTAAGGCGCATACAAAATCGAGGACGCCATCATGGGCTAGCACTTCATTGTGACGGCGCACGTCTTTGGAATGCGGCGATTGCCCTCAAGTGTCGGGAGCGAGATTTAGCCGAAGGTTTTGATACGATTTCCGTTTGCTTCAGTAAGGGACTGGGAGCCCCGGTGGGCAGCGTTCTGGTCGGTACAAAGGAGCAGATCGGCCGGGCCAGAAAGGTCAGGAAACGCTGGGGGGGGGCTATGAGGCAGTCCGGGTATTTGGCTGCTGGGGCACTTTACGCCCTAAATCATAATCGAGATCGCCTCGCAGACGACCATAGACGGGTTAAAATGCTTTTTGACGGTATTAAAGAACTAGAACTTTCTGGATATCCCGTAGGGACCGAGCTGCCTGAAATTTGGACAAATATCATTTATTTTAAGGTGCCTCATGGTGATCAAGTCGCAGAAGCCCTCAAATCAGAAGGGATTTTAGTGAACCATTTGGGACATGGCAAGCTTCGAGCCGTCACCCACATGCACATTGACGACAACGATATTGGCACCACGATCCTAGCCCTGCGAAGAATTGTTCGGGGATAACTGGAACACAGTCTGGCCTAAGTATTGTCATTATTTGCTATTTTTACTATAAACGGGGTCCGTAATGTCGCCCCTTTTATTGGAGTTGCTTGTCATGGCTATTCGCATTGGTATCAACGGTTTTGGTCGCATTGGTCGCTCAGTCTTCCGCGCTGCTCTCGATCCACAAAATAAAGACATCGAGATCGTCCACATCAACGACCTGACAGACACAAAAACCCTCGCGCACCTTCTCAAGTACGACTCTGTTCACGGCGTTCTAAAGGCCGATGTCACTCACGACGATTCAAGCATCACCGTTAACGGGAAAAAAGTTACCGTTTCTAAAATCAAGGCAGTTCCAGAGCTTCCTTGGAAAGACAAAAACGTCGACATTGTTTTTGAATGTACTGGTATCTTTACCAAGAAGGCCGATGCTGAAGGACACACCAAAGCTGGCGCACGGGCTGTTCTCATCTCAGCTCCAGCAACGGACGAAGACATTACGGTTGTCTACGGTGTTAACCACACCAAACTCGATCCAAAAGTCCATAAGATTGTCTCAAACGCAAGCTGCACGACAAACTGTCTGGCACCATTCACAAAAGTCATTCATGAAGCTCTTGGCGTTAAGCGTGGATTAATGACGACAATTCACAGCTACACCAATGACCAGAATACTCTTGATCTTCCCCATAAAGATCTTCGCCGTGCACGCGCGGCAGCACTGTCCATGATTCCAACGTCAACAGGTGCGGCCAAGGCCATTGGCCTTGTGATTCCTGACCTAAAGGGCAAACTCGACGGCCTGGCCGTTCGCGTCCCTACCCCGAACGTTTCCCTGGTTGACGTTACGTTTGAAGTTTCAAAATCAACAACCAAAGATGAAGTTAACAAACTTCTCCGGGACGCTGCAAATGGTCCACTTAAAGGAGTTCTTGGCTACACGGATGAACCCCTGGTGTCGGTGGACTATAATGGTGATAACCATTCAAGCTTCATTGACGGTGATTCCACCAAAGTCATGGATGGCAACATGGTCAAAATTCTTTCATGGTATGACAACGAAACAGGTTTCAGCTGGCGCATGCTAGATATCGCGCGTTTGATGGCGAAGTAATGATCCAATCGTCATAATGAGCATAGCGACGGCCCCCAATCAACCCACGCATAAGGGATTTACAGATGGCAAAAGACAAAGCAATCACACTGACGCGCAAAGAAGTGATGGACTGGTTGGCTGAAGGTACGAAAGACTTTAAAGACACCGACATTCGCAAGGCAAACCTAATGAAAATTGACTTTTCTGGGTGCGATCTTAGTGGATGCAACCTGAGCTACAGCAACCTTAAAGACGCAAATTTTACCAACGCGGTCCTTAACGGCGCCTCACTGTGGAACGCCAACCTCGAGGGCGCTAACTTCACTAACGCAAGCCTCGAGGACGCTGACCTTGATTATGCCAAACTTCGTGGCGCGATCTTGTTTAAAGCCAATCTTCGTCGCGCGCACCTTCCCACTGAACTCATCCCACGCGATGACATTATGGCTTCCGTTGAAACAGGCTGCAAAGTCGGTCAGCACTGAAATTAAGGGTTGTTTGACATTTCAAGTTGTCAAACAACCCTCGTTCTGTTTTACTTCTAGTGCTTTCTAACGGCGCTGTGGCGGAGTGGCTACGCAAACGATTGCAAATCGTTTTCACACCGGTTCGAATCCGGTCGGCGCCTCCAAAAGATCTCAATCCTTTTATTTTCAATTTTGCCGGGCCATAGGTCTTAGGCTTGGGGGCGAGCCTCGTTATTTCAACGCGCCTGCCCAGAGATCCTTGAGAAACGTCTCCCACGGCATAACGCATATCCCGTCAACGTCACGAGGCACTGACTCAAGACTTACGATGATATACGACTTCATTGCCTTTTCAGCCTGTAACGCACGCATGCCCTTAAAGTCATCTTTACTTAGTCGAGATTTTCCTTTCACTTCGATTGCGATGTTTTCGTCCAAAATAAAATCCACTTCATAGTGAACTTCAGATCTACAGTAATGGAGTGTGCCGTGCGATATGTAGTCTCTATAGCCGGCGAGTTCCTGGAAAATGAATGCCTCAAACGCGTCGCCGAAAAGTTTTGATTTCTGCGCGATTCTACCAGCGTGTTGCAACTGATTAGCGACACCTACGTCAGGACTGAAACATCACACCTGAAATTAAACCTAATCCTCAAAATTAGAAAACAGCTAAGGTCTGGTTTGCTTCTAATAGTCTAATAAAATGCTGTCCACTACGACTGAAATCACGTCGTTAAATAGTTCAGGACTCCGAAGAACCAAGGAACACACTTGATGAGGAAACGTCAATACCCATGACTGCCGAACCGGTGAGAGAGAGGCCTTAGCCCGTGGCCACACCGCTCGCTCAATTCGGTCAGCCTTTTGAAGAGCACGTCTGGATCCGTATCCTGGACAAAAACCGAGTAGGTCTGAGGCAGGACTCTAAGTCCAAATGAAAGCTATGATTTCTCAGCCACCAGAACCCTTGATAGGCCCTAAAACGGCCCTAATAAGACAAAATCTAATACTTTTTAACCTTTTAAAAGATTGTATTAGAATAGAGAATGTGATACGAGGGCCCCTCAGTATTGAGGAATAAAGCACATGATAAGCACATCAGGAGTCACCCTTGGTTACGGCCAAAGGGTCTTATTCAAAGACGTTAACGTTAAATTTCTGCCTGGCAACTGCTATGGGCTGATCGGCGCCAACGGAGCCGGCAAGTCGACCTTTCTTAAAATTATGTCTGGGGAAATCTCACCGGATTATGGCGAGGTGGCGGTCCAACCTGGCCAGCGGGTCGCTGTATTGAAGCAAAATCAGTTCGAATTTGATGATATTGAAGTTCTGAAAACAGTCATCATGGGTAATAAATTTCTTTACGACATCATCCGCGAAAAAGAAGAGCTTTACGCAAAGCTTGATTTTTCGGATGCCGATGGCATCCGAGCCTCTGAACTTGAAGGAAGATTTGCAGAGTTAAACGGATGGGATGCTGAATCTCAGGCCGCGGAAATGCTTCATGGCCTTGGTGTTGGGGATGACCTTCTTAACAAAAAAATGCGCGACCTTGAGGCGGGACAGAAAGTACGAGTGCTACTGGCCCAGGCTCTCTATGGAAATCCAGAGATCCTGCTCCTTGACGAACCCACCAACAACCTCGACGTTCAAAGCATCATGTGGCTTGAAGAATTTTTAATTGAATTCAAGAATACCGTTGTCGTCGTTTCCCATGACCGCCACTTTCTCGACAAGGTTTGTACGCATATTGCAGACATTGATTTTGGAAAAATCCAGCTCTACACTGGAAATTACACCTTCTGGTATCAGGCAAGCCAACTTGCCCTTAGACAGCAAAAAGACCAAAATAAAAAATCCGAAGACCGTATCAAAGAACTAAAGTCATTTATCGAGCGTTTTTCGGCCAATGCGTCGAAGTCTCGCCAGGCCACGTCTCGCAAAAAACAACTCGAAAAGCTTTCGGTTGAAGACATCAAACCGTCAAACCGCCGCTATCCTCACGTACACTTTGTTGAAGAACGAGAAGCAGGCAAAGATCTTGTGATGTGCAAGAACTTAACTGGAGAGCTAGATGGCAGGGTACTTTTTAGAAACCTTGACCTCACTATAAACCGTGGGGAAAAAGTTGCATTTGTTGGGAAAGACGGCGCACCAGCCACGTTATTATTCCAAATTTTAACTAGTGATATGCTCCCTGCTTCCGGCGAATTCCGTTGGGGTATAACCACACATAGATCATACTTTCCGAAAGATAATGCTGCCTGGTTCAAAGAACCTTTGACTCTGATTGATTGGCTACGCCAATTCGTGACTAAGGAAAGCGAGCGCGACGAAGAGTATGTCCGCGGGTTTTTAGGCCGAATGCTCTTCAGTGGTGAAGAGGCGACCAAAAAAGCAAACGTCCTCTCAGGGGGAGAAAAAGTTAGACTAATGATGGCCCGCATGATGATGGCTAGGCCTAACGTCTTAGTACTTGATGAGCCAACAAACCACTTGGATCTAGAATCAATCACAGCCGTCAACAACGGTCTGATGAACTATCCTGGCACGATCCTCTTCACCTCTCAGGACCGGGAGTTTGTGAGTTCCGTCGCTACAAGAATCATAGAGTTAACACCCAAAGGGATCATCGACAAAGTGATCTCTTACGACGATTACCTAGAGTCCCCGTCTATTGCCACTGAGCGTGCCCGGCTTTATTGAGTTTGCAAATTTTGACCTTAAAATCATGGCATCAGGGTAATTCGCGAGAATAAAATAGCTTTAGAA
>CAMDGW010000112.1 GCA_945897695.1 Pseudobacteriovorax antillogorgiicola
AAGCGTATAAGGAATAACAAAGTATCCGTCTGCAAGCCCCTGCATGAGAGCTGATGCGCCAAGACGGTTAGCGCCGTGATCTGAGAAATTTGCTTCGCCCAGCACAAAGAGGCCAGGAATATTACTCATTAGATTGTAGTCAACCCAAAGCCCTCCCATTGTATAGTGTACGGCAGGATAAATTCGCATCGGTGTTTTGTATGGGTTTTCTGCGGTAATTTTTTTGTACATATGGAAAAGATTTCCATATTTCTTTTTGATACCGTCTTCACCCACTCTTCGAATGGCATCTGCAAAATCAAGATAGACACCCAAACCACCCGGCCCTACACCGAGGCCTGCGTCACAAGCTTCTTTGGCCGATCTTGATGCGATGTCGCGCGGTGCAAGGTTACCGAAACTTGGGTACTTTCGTTCAAGAAAATAGTCTCTTTCTTCTTCTGGGATCTGTTGCGCTGGCCTTGTGTCAGCCTTTTTCTTGGGAACCCAAACCCGGCCGTCATTTCTTAAAGATTCCGACATCAACGTCAGTTTTGATTGGTAGTCGCCACTTACGGGAATACATGTTGGGTGGATCTGCGTGTAACAAGGATTTGCAAATCCAGCACCCTTTTTGTGGGCCCGCCATGTTGCAGTTACGTTACATCCCTTAGCATTCGTTGAAAGGTAAAAAACGTTTCCGTAGCCACCGGTCGCCAAAAGAACAGCATGTGCCGAATGAGATGAGATCTCTCCGGTAACAAGATTACGAACCACAATGCCTCGAGCCTTTCCATCGACAACGACAAGCTCAAGCATCTCTGTTCTAGGAAAAGTCTTAACTGAGCCACGATTAATTTCGCGATTCAAGGCAGAGTAAGCACCAAGCAGCAGCTGTTGGCCAGTCTGCCCGCGAGCGTAAAATGTACGGCTCACTTGTGCACCGCCGAAAGATCGATTGTCTAAAAGGCCTCCATAATCGCGAGCAAAAGGCACGCCCTGAGCAACACACTGATCAATGATATTTCGGCTGACTTCTGCAAGACGGTGAACGTTAGCTTCCCGAGCGCGAAAGTCGCCGCCTTTAATGGTGTCATAGAACAGACGGTGGACAGAATCTCCATCACCTTGATAATTCTTTGCGGCGTTGATTCCACCTTGAGCGGCAATGGAGTGTGCGCGGCGCGGGCTATCTTGGAAGCAGAAGCACTTGACGTTATATCCAAGTCCACCAAGAGTTGCGGCCGCTGATGCGCCGGCTAGACCGCTTCCCACAACTATGACGTCGTATTTTCTGCGGTTTGCCGGGTTAATCAGCTTCATGTCAAATTTGTGTTTTTCCCATTTGTCGGCAAGAGGACCTGCTGGGATTTTAGAATCGAGTTTCATGCTCTACCCCCCTTACTTTACAATGCCGGCAAGCACAGCCAGCGGAATGCTTGAAAAACCAATGAAGACGATCGTCGCAACTATTGGGCCTAGCTTGTCAGTGATTGGATTCAGATTTCCATGATAGAGACCAAGACTTTGGAATACACTGCTGACACCATGACAGAGGTGAAGCGATAGCGCTAGCATGGCTAACACATAAAAAGCACTGACAACTGGCGACGAGAATCCCGCAACAACCATTGCATATACATCACCGGCAGGAAGATCTCCAAAACTTGGATCCGTGAGTTTAAATGTATAGTGGGCAAGGTGAAATGCCACAAATGCTGCCATCAATAGGCCCGTATGAAACATGTGCCTGGAGGCAAAAGATGCTTGAATGGTTGCCTCGTGAGCATATTTCACTGGACGTGCAGCTTTATTTTCGGACGTTAGCTTGACGGCAAGAAAGACGTGCAGAGCAAATGCCCCAAGAAGTCCTATTCGGGCGACCCATAGAAGTCCACCGAGAGCATGAAGGCCTGCTGCATAGGCGTTAAATTTCTCTGCGCCCGCAAACACCAGCATGTTACCAGCAAGGTGCGCCAAAACAAAACCTGTTAGCATAAGACCCGTCACTGCCATGAGCATTTTTGCGCCGACGGGAGAGGTGAAAAGCCTGTCATAAAGTTTCATGACCGTCTCCTGGTAAAATATTTTTCAGGCCCGTACTTTAACACAGCTTTAGCGGGGGCTAAAACTTTATCCGACAACGACTTTACGCATCTTTGCCGGATTAAAATATTCGGCAGCGGCCTGCATAATGGTTAACTTATCGACACCAGTAATGGCTTCTGGATAATGTAGAAAATCATCCCAGCCAAGACCGTAAAGCTCCATCAACGCCATCGTCATCGACTGAGAGCTTGTGCGCTGTAAACCGATCTCGTGACTTCCCAAAATATAGGCCTTTGACCGCGCAATCTCGTCATCCGTAGGGCCTTCTGTTGAAATTTTGCGCAACTCTCTCTCAAGGCCATGTATGGCTTGTTCGGTTTTATCGAGGCTGGTGGCAATGTAAGCGCCAATCATCCCTCCAAGCGCACCCTGGGAATGCAGTGGCGAGACAGAATAAGCGAGGCTCTCCTGCTCACGAAGCGTCGAGAATAAGCGGCCACCATGACCACCCATGATATTGATCAAAACGTCTATAGCAGCTCTATTTGATTGTCCCCACTTGGGCCCAGGCCCTCCGATCGCAACATGCGCCTGTTCTTGCTTTCGTCTGGGCTTTAAGGGAACCGCAAGGGCGGAGAGATCAGACGTCAAGACTCCAGAAAACGAACGACGAGTTTTCTTTGGGCTAAAGCCCTCAAAGGCAACCGTCAATTTTTTTTGCACTTGATCTGCTGGAATCCCGCCGGCAATGGCAATAACCCACAGCCCACCGTCTCGCCATGTCTCAAAGAATGCCTGGAGTTTGCCCGCCGAGAATTCACGCACAGTTTTTTCAATTCCAGTCACCGGCAACGCATAGGGATGTTTGCCATAGACCTCCTGATGAAGACGTCTCATACAAATCCAAGACGGGCTATCTTGCTGAAGTTTTAAGGATTCGAGAGTCTCCCGACTGTAAGACTCCCATTGCTCGGCAGGAAAGACTGGCTCTAGCATAGCTTCGGCAAGGTAACCGATCATCTCGTCGACCTGGTCTTCGGTGCAATGCATTTCAAATCCAACACTATCTTTTCCGCTGAAACCGCCCAAGATCGAACCCATGTCCTCAAGACGTCCAGAAAATTCTTCAAATGGTCGCGATTTAGTCGCCAGACCAAGGAGAGTTGCCAGCGCGTGAAACGTTCCCACCGATGCAATGTCCTCACCACGAAGACCCCCCTCTGTGGCCGCTGCAACACTGAACATTTTTGCATCATTAATTTGCCGGTAAACAACCGGCACACCGTTGCCAATTTCAAATCTATGAATCGCGACGCTAGGCTTGGCGTGATGCTCTTGGGATCTAGTGCCCGGTTTACCTCGACCTTCTTGCAAGCCTTCTTGGAACTTACGAATCAAGTCCTCTTCACGTGGAGCATGCTCCTTGTCACAAAGAGCCACGATCAGTGCGTCATCGAAATCCCAATCACGGCTCATTGCATGGGGTAGCTCACCAGGCTGAAACTCGTTTAGCAGGCGATCATATATGTCTTCAAACTTGTCTTTCATGGAAGTAGCAAGTCCCGACACGACAGCGCGGGCAACACCATCTACGGTCTCTTCGCGATGAATTCTTCCAATACGAGACGCCGCCCTGGCGCGATCTATCTCTTGCTGAGTCGGAGGCTCGGGACCAATGATTGTTGCCAGCTCCCGCCCAATCGAAAAAGCTGCAGCACCAAATTTATCTGGTTCAACGGCGGCACTTACTTCAAATATTCCCTCAAAAATCGGTGTATATGCAGAAGCTCCGATGGCATTAACGACACCCTCTTTTTCTTTTAGTCTTCTCTGAAGGCGCGAGACATCGCTACCACCCAAGACATATGAGGCCGCGTCAATCAATGGGCAGTCCGGCGAATCCATGGCCGGCGCACCCAGAGCAATGTCCAGGCGACTTTGCTCAAAATCTCCAGTTATGACCACGGCACGAACGCCGGTATGACTCAAGCGACGTATCGCCCGATGTCGGCCAAACCCCCAGCTTTCCTGGTTTGCAGCTGCAAGTGATTTTTTGCCAAAAAACTTTTCTGCAAACTCACATGCACGTAACTCCGAGATATTACCCACGACCACCAGCGACATGTTCTCAGGCTGATACCACCGCTTCCAGAAGCCTATCAAAGTATCTCTAGAGAAGTTTTTAACTTCCTCACTAAAACCGATAATTGGGCGTCCCGCCTCAGATCCGGTATAGATTGTGGAGAAAATCTTACGCCCAATCTGTGACCCGGGATCGTCATTGCCTCGCTTAATTTCCTCGAGGATAACTTCGCGCTCTCGAAGAAACTCTTCCCCATCAAAGGAACTGTTAAAAACAGCATCAGCTAAAATATCAAAGCCTAGCTCTGCTTGAGCTGTCGGCAATGTTAAATAGAAAACCGTCTTGTCAAAAGTTGTGTAGGCATTTATGTCACCTCCAGCTCCTTCAACTAACGAGGCAATCTGGCCCACCCCTCTTTTTTCTGTACCCTTAAAAAGCATGTGCTCAAGAAAATGGGCGACTCCGCGCTCATCTGAACGCTCATCTAATGAGCCCGCCCAAACCACACACTGAATTGAAACGACATTCGCGCCCGCCCGAGGCACAACCACATACTCGAGTCCATTAGAGAGACGATCACGCATGGTGCAAACTTTCTATATTCGATCAATGAGTGGATTACATCGCAACTTCGATGCCAAGCGCTATTGCATGGTGCACCAGCTCGCTTGACACGTCAGGACGAAGCGCCTGGTAACTGAAATTAAACTGCTGATTCACGAGTGAAAGACCGCCTGCAACCCTTGTTGCAGAGATGCCATGACTTTTTTGCTGACCAACGGATGCTATGAGTCTTAGCAGGTCATAAACTCTCACCGCGGTACTTGCCACAACAAGATTTTCAGCCGAACCCTGGGAGTCGTCTGAGGCGCCTGTCAAAGCTATAGACGGCGTAGACCCCTCATAAACCGAAACGGACTCCCGTCGGCGGTAATCGAGATTTAGCGTCGCAAAATCACCCCAAAAATAACTAGCACCACCACGGTAAAATGTCGGAGCAGCATATTGAATTTTTTTATTCGCCAAATTTTCTGCTGAAATTCCGACTCGAAAAGACGGAGAAAGCTGAGCTGCTGCGCCAAAGCCCAGCGTAAAGCTTTTTATTGGCTTTGAGTCTTCCGCCAGCAGAGTCTCTGCTGGCGGGCGAGCTTCCACATATCCCCCGGCAGCGCCAATAAATACGCGGCCGACAGGAATAGCGAACGCTAGATTTGCACGACGGACAATTGGTGAGTCCTTAGACAAGCTTGTGGTGGGCACACCAAGATCACCGACCTTTGTATCGGAAATCCCCTGATATCGATCCATTGCACTTGTGTAAGAAAAGCCCGCCGCTACCGGGCTCGTTTTTCCGTCAACAACGCCTACTTGATAAAAATCTCGACCAGCAACAGGCCAATGATAACTGCCATTGACGGAGTACTCCCGCTCGAGGCCTAAGAGAGCCGGATTTGCGCGAACAGCCGAGACACCGCCAAGGCCTGTCGTCACTGACCCACCAAAAGCCAAAGAGTGACCACCAGTCGATTCATACTCTTCAGGAACTTTTACGTTTTCCGCATGAGCGCGCGCTGATAAAATGCACCCTGCAAGACAGGAGGCTGCGTAAAAATAATATAAACGCACCACATCCACGAATCACCTCACAAGACCAAACGGTTGCTGGCAAAGCGGGGTCGATAAACGAAACGCGACAGCCTCGCCTCTTATCAGATCATTCTAGCAAGATCCTGGAGAAGGTTCACCCTTCGCGCTCCTGGATGTCTTTTTTTCTTCACTCGGACTTGGAGGTAGCAGCAGCCTTCGGGCTTTGTGCTTCGATGGCATTTTTTAGAACCTTGATCACGGTGTTGCCACATATCTCTACGCTGACAAAGCCTTCTGCCACTGACTTTACGCGCCCAATGATGCCGCCGGAAGTAACGACTTCGTCCCCAGATTTAAGAGACGCTAAAAAAGCCTGGTGGTCTTTTGAGCGTTTTTGTTGTGGTCTGATCATAAGAAAGTACATGATCAGTAGGAATCCTAGAGGCATAACCAGCATTTCGACTGTCGATGGCCCAGATTGTGTCTGTGCTTGGGCGAATGATGTACCTGCAAAAAATAAAGTGGCAAAAATAGAAATAAAAGCAGACATGGCTGAGATTAACTCCTCAATTAGGCGTTCACACATTTAAAACCGGCACAAAACTACTGATGAGCGAGTGCAAGATCAATCCCAATGTGGCATATTTTGCCCCAATGGCAAAAATGTCTGGAAGCACTGCGCGGGCCTCAGAATGAGAAATGCCTTGTATTAACAGCGCCTTAAGGAATTATCTTTCACCCCCCCATGATTGACCTGTCAACCCTAAATCCTGAACAACGCCTGGCCGTGGAAACCGTTGAGGGGCCGGTCCTCGTGCTCGCAGGAGCCGGCACCGGCAAGACAAAAGCCATCACCATGCGCATGGCGTTCATGATTTCCCTGGGGGCTGCTCCTGAGTCTATTGCTGCGATGACGTTCACAAATAAGGCGGCACGGGAAATGCTCGACCGCCTTGAGCATCTGGTGGGCGAGAAAATTGCTTCAAAGGTTAGGCTTGGCACGTTTCATAGCTTTTGCCTTCACCTTCTTCGCGAGTTTGGCGATCGACTAGGACTTCCCAAAAAGTTTTCTTTGGCAGGAACTGGAGACCAAATTGATTTGTTACGGCGAGCTTTACAGGAGGAGGCTGCACTCTCAGCTGTTAACGTCGACGCCCTGCACGCTGAAATTAGCCGGGCAAAAAACGCGTTATTAAAGCCAGAAGATTTTGCTAGACGCGCCGTCCACGTTGCCATCGGACTTGAAACCGAGTTGATGGTTAAAGCCTACGAGCTTTATGAGCGTCAACTGAAGCTCAATCGAATGATCGATTTTGATGATTGTATTTTCAAGGCCGTTCAGTTGCTCGAAGATTTTCCCGAGGTTCGAAGCCAACTTGAAAATAGGTATCGCTATTTCATGGTTGATGAATTCCAGGACACAAATGCAGCACAGCTTCGGGTCCTCGAACTCTTGGCGTCTCGGCATAAAAACGTCTGTGTCGTGGGCGATGATGATCAATCAATTTACAGCTGGCGCGGCGCCCTCTATGAAACGCTCGAGAAATTTGAGGTCATGTTTCCTGGCACGCGACTTATTAAGCTCGAACAAAACTATCGCTGCACCAGCGTCATATTGGATGCCGCTAACGCCGTAATCAAAAACAACTCCAAAAGAAAAGACAAAACCCTTTGGAGCGCAAACGAAGGCAGCTGGCCCATTGAGGTGCAAACCCTAGCCAGTGATGACGAAGAGGCCAGATTCATCGCCGACAAATGTATGTCACATTTAGGGGAAGGATTTCGAGCAGCAGACATCGCGATACTTTATCGCGCCAACAATCAGGCGCGAAGCATTGAACTTGCCCTGCGGGAAATGAATATTGCTTATGAAACGTTTGGCGGCGGAAGTTTCTTTGAAAGAAAAGAAGTCAAAGACTTTCTTGCCTATGTCAGACTACTGGCTAGACCCCATGATAGGCTCGCATTTTACCGCATTATTAACACGCCTCATCGCGGAATTGGTATAAAATCTCTTGAAAAGATCGAAGAGCACTCTACAAAAAACCAGTCGTCACCGTGGGCAGTTGCGCGAACTGCAAGT
>CAMDGW010000113.1 GCA_945897695.1 Pseudobacteriovorax antillogorgiicola
GAAGGTGCGCCCAAAGGCATAAATAATGTTAAGAATTGGGACACAACCTAGTCACGTAACTCGAGTAGCTCATAAAATCAAACAGGCGGGGGCAACTTCATGCCTCCACCTGCTGGTAATCAGTAATTTCCGAATTAGCTCCCGACTGAATTCAATTTGAATAATTGAATTCAGTCGGGTGGCACCATTTGGATTTGGTGGTCGGGTGGCACCATTTGGCATTTGGATTGTCTTAAAGCAGCTCAAAGATTCCAGCAGCGCCCATGCCTGTGCCGATGCACATCGAAACCATCCCCCACTTCTGTTTGTCACGCTTCATGCCGTGAAGTAGCGTCGCCGTTAGCTTTGCACCGGTTGCGCCGAGTGGGTGTCCGAGGGCAATGGCACCACCGGTTACGTTGATTCGCTCAGGGTCCAGTTTTAGATTCCGTACCACTGCTAGCGCTTGAGCAGCGAACGCTTCATTGAGCTCAATGCGCTCAATCTTGTCTGGTGAGATGCCTGCTAATTGGCATGCCTTCGGAATAGCTGCGATCGGGCCAATACCCATGACTCGCGGTGGGACGCCGGCAACCGAAAATCCAGCAAAACGCGCCATCGGCTTTAAGTTGTGCTTTTTGACAAACTCCTCGCTGCATACGAAACACATTGCGGCACCGTCACTCATCTGCGAACTATTGCCGGCAGTAACAGTTCCTCCAGGCTGAAGGAATGCGGGTCGAAGTTTTGCCAAAGCCTCAACGGTGGTATCAGCCCGAGGCCCTTCATCTGTGTCAACGATTTGCTCCCGAATTTCGACTTTGCCACCATCTTTTGGCGTTCTTGACGACGCCTTGATGGGAATGATTTCATCCTTGAAGAGCCCATGCTCAATGGCTTTGACGGCTTTTTGGTGACTTTCAAACGAAAATTTATCCTGATCTGCGCGGGTCACCTTGAAGTCGACCGAAACGTTTTCAGCGGTCATCCCCATGCCCAGGTAGGCAGCAGGGTGGAGCTCATTCATTTGACGACTTCCCACCACTTTGTGTCCCATCATTGGGATCAGCGACATGCTTTCAGTCCCGCCAGCCATGATGCAATGAGCCTGCCCAGCCATGACGCGGTCGGCAGCCATGGCAATGGTTTGAAGGCCTGACGAGCAAAAGCGGTTTACGGTGACCCCCGAAACCGAGTCTGGCAAGCCGGAAAGAAGGACGATGAAGCGCGCTACGTTCATGCCTTGCTCCGCTTCTGGCATAGCACAGCCAACGATTACGTCCTCGATCAGTGCAGGGTCAAATTTTGGTGTGCGCTCCAAAATTCCCTTGATCACGTCTGCACAAAGATCATCTGGGCGCTTGGCTCTGAAGCCTCCACGAAAGGCTTTACCGACAGCACTGCGATAGGGTGAAACAATGTACGCTGCTTTGGATGTCATGTGAATTTTCCTCGCTTGAGCGGTGAATTAAAAGTCTGAATCTTAGTTACGCAAGGGGCTGCCGTTTTTGAGCATGTGCTCAATTCGCGCCTGAGTTTTCTCTGTCTGACAAAGTTCAACAAAGGCTTCCCGCTCAAGATCAAGCAAGTATTGCTCGCTCACTGATAGGCCACCGTCGATTTCTCCTCCGCAAAGCACGCGGGCAATGCGCTCAGCAATGAATGCATCATGCTGACTGACTTGCTTTTGCTCGACCATGTTATAAAGCATCATTCTGAACGTTTGAACACCTGGGTCTCCCACCACTTTGATGTCTAAGCGTGGGCTAGGTGGCACGTATCCGCAATCTAATATGTGCAGCGCGTAAGACTTGGCGCGTGCAATCACGTGGTCTTTGGACAGTGAGATGGTCGAAGAGGGTGGCATTAGGCCCATTTCAATGGCTTCATGCGCCGAGGCCGACGTGCGCGCCATTCCGATTAATAGAAATGCCCTCTGCAGGAATTGCATCGGATCGGGGCGCTCAGCAAGGGGCATCAAGTCATAGCATCGCAGCGCCAGTTCTTTAGTGCCACCGCCAGCGGGCAGAAGGCCCACACCGATTTCCACGAGTCCGGCGTAGGTTTCTCCTGCAAGCACACGATGGGCGCAGTGCAAAGCTGTCTCGCAGCCACCACCGAGAGCAAGGCCATGAACTCCAGCCACAACTGGAAACGGAGCGAACTTGATCATCTGCATGGCGCCTTGGAAAGTACGGATAAATTTATCCAGGCTAGCCCAATCTTTTTTGCCGATGACTTCGAGAATTTCTTTGAGGTTTGCGCCTGCGGAAAAGGCGTCACCCTCGTTGCCGATCACCATGGCGTCGAAGGATTCAGATACCTTAGGCAGTGATTTGAGGATGAACTCGACCATGGAACTATCGAGTGCGTTCATTTTACTGTGAAATGTGAGGCATGCGACACCGTCGCCAATATCAACAAGCGACGCGTTTTTAATTCCCATCACCAAACGCTGATCAGCATCGGTCAGAAATTTTGGTAGTCGAAACTGATGCGGCTGAACAGGTATTTTTGGGCGAGCCGCTTTTTGGCTGTAATACTGATCAGAGGGTCCGCGTAGACTCCATTCCAGCGTTCCCGGAGCCACATCATAGAATTTGACACCAGGCTTGCACCAGTCGGGAAGCTTAACGTTGTCGTCCTGCATCCGCTTTAGAATCTTGTCGTATCCAAGGCCCTGCCAGAGTTCAAATGGTCCCATCTCCCAGCTAAATCCACACTTGATCCCGTCATCGAGGGGCTTTGGCACGCCACCAGCGATCTCGTCCATGAGTAACGCGGAGTAACTAAAAGTGTCGCGAAGAACGCGCCATACAAATTGAGCATAAGAGTCTTTTTGATCAAGAACTAATGTGAGACGTTTGATGAGATCAGGTTCTTTGGATGTTTGGTTGGCCCAAGGGACCTCGGCTTGAGTCTGTGTTTCGTAGGTATTTGTTGCAGGGCGAAGTGCGAGGATGACGGTTTTGCCACTGGCGTCCTTATCTTTTTTATAACAACCCACATTATTCGTTTTTTGGCCTAGGCGGCCAGACGCAATAAGGTCGTCCATCCATTGTGGCATCTTAAACCATTCGCGGTAAGGGTCTTGAGGTGCGCGTTCATAAGTGTTTTTTGCCACATGGGCGAAAGTGTCAAGACCCACCACATCCATGGTTCTAAACGTTGCAGATGATGGGCGTCCCATGAGTTTTCCGGTTAAAGCATCGACTGTCTCGATGTTTAGGTTAAGATCTGCCATGGCCTGAAGAGTCGCTTGATTGACGAACACTCCAATCCTATTGGCGATGAAGTTAACCGTATCAAAGGCATGAACTACACCCTTACCAAGGGTGTCTTCCGACCATTGACTAAAACTTGATATGAGTTCTTTGCGCGTTAGACCATGAGGAATAATTTCAAGAAGCTTCATATAACGTGGTGGATTAAAAAAATGTGTGCCAAAGAAGTTCGTCACAAACTGCTCTGGCATGTCCTTGGCAATGTCTTCAAGATTAATGCCAGACGTGTTGGTAGTGATGGGGATTCCAGGCTTTGCGTATTCCATCACACGGATAAATAGCTTTTGTTTTATATCAAGTTTTTCGATCACAGCTTCTACTACCCAATCACATTCACGGAGCACCGCCATATCATCATCGAAATTTCCAGGGATGATTCCGACCAGGGCGCTCGATGAGAACAAAGGAGATGGTTTTAAACTTTTAAGATTTTCGATCGCTAGGATGCTGCGGGCGGATCGAAAATTCTTACCCACGATTTTTGCGTCTTTGGGATCTTTGGGTGGTTCTTGACTTGCTAAGTCCAGAAGGTGAACCCTGATTCCAGCAGCAGAAAGGAGTGCTGCGATTTGAGCTCCCATAACCCCAGAACCAAGAACTGCTGCGCGGCGAATTTTTAGACGTTGACTCATTGGTGTGTTGCCTCCTCAACTGCTGGGACAATAATCAGCAGAGGACTAAAATCGTAAATGTTTTTTGCTATTTGGGCAATTATGGTACATTAAAAGAAATGTTAATTTGACCCGTCAGGAAAGGGGTTACCTATGAGTGAGCTAAGGAATGCGCAATGGACTCTCGATGCCATTGAAAACGGTACATCCAACGCTGCAACCATTTACAAAACTGCCTCCGAGCTCGACCCTGTAAGCGTTTACTTTATCTTTCGCTACATCCGGGAAATCTATACTCCAACTAATCCTTCGGCCACGGGTGTCATGGAGCGTATGGTGGAATTGACTCGTACCTACGATGATTTGGTGCGAATGACAAAAAAGGCTGAAAAAGACCCAATTAGAGAGTGGTTTGACGACACCTACCGCATCAAAGACTTTCACGGCAAACCCCATGAACTTATTGAGTTGATCGTTGAAAAGATTGAAGGCTGAGTGTTTCGTGGATCGTTGTGATAAAATATAGGCAGATGACCTTTGTTTCACTGGAGGTATGCCGTGAAGGTAGTTTTAGCTTCAATGATGCTCTTAGCTATGGCCTCGCTAAACAGCTGTCAAACAGGTGGTTTGGGCGTGGTTCAAGGTAACGAAGGCGGCAGTCAGCCAATCAGTGAGCAAGAAGCCTTTGATATGCAAAAGGCTGTTAATCGTTGCCAACGCTCCGGCGGGACACGTGTGGTCAAAATCCGCGGTCAGCTTCGCTGCTACTGAGTTCCCGAATAAAACTACAGATTAAATCCGTCCCGCGATTCCCAATCGCGAAAGAATGTCTGTGGCAATGACGGCGTCATCGCCAACGTCTTGCGCCGCCATCCAGGCTGCCCGCGATAACAGTGTGTAACCTCTAGCCGCAGCAAAATTTATGGAGCAGCCCACAGCCAGATGGGCGCCAATGATACCTGCTAATAAATCTCCAGAGCCAGCTCTCGACAAGGTATTGCTTCCCGACAGACAGATGATGGGTGCCGTTTTTTGTGGAGACATAATAACTGGCGCAGCATTTTTATAAATAACATGAACTCCAAGTGCCGACGTCAAATGGTTGGCCGACAAAACACCGGCAGGCGTTAGTGGGGGAATCGTTGTTGACTCACTGAGCTTCATCCATTCGCCATGATGCGGGGTGAGAATAAATCGCTCCGGCGGTAAGGCTCCTAATTTGGCAATCAGCGCTGCGATGTTATGGAGCGCTCCAGCATCCAAAACAACTGTTCTACCGCTCTCAGCAAAATCGCACAGCACCTTCAGCGAGCTGTGGTCTAGGCATTGAGCTGCCCAGCCAGGTCCAAGTACAACCGTATTGACACGTCTTTCCTCAAGAAAGCGTTGTAATGATGGCGCATCGATTTTTACACCATCGAAAAAAGCCTCAGTTGTCAGTTCGACTGGAATTGGCATGTCTACTGGCGCTTGTCCCCTTGGAATCGCAAGCGTGCACCATCCGGCTCCGCTGCGAAGGGCGGCAAGGCCTGCCATGATCGGTGCCCCCAATTTACCCTCAGATCCCCCGACCACAAGCACGTGGCCACGATCATATTTGTGCGCGCTTTTGGGGAGCTGACGCCAAGGATCAGCAGCCAACACATCGTGAGGGGTGACTTCGCGCCAAATGGCTCTGTGGTCTTTCATGGCCAATGTTTGAGCGGCTTTGGGAAAGCCAATATCTGCTACTGTAATATTTCCGCACAGAGTAGCTCCGGGCATTAGACGATGGATTGGACGGGACGAACCAAAAGTGACCGTCTCGTGCGCCTTAAGAAGTGCTGTGGACACTGATCCGTCGTCAGCTGAAAGTCCAGAGGGGACGTCAACCGCAATGACGGTTGCTCCGGGGAGTCGAGCTGCTTCTGTCAGTATGCCAGACATGGTTCCACCTGAGGGGGGGATGAATCCAATGCCTGAAATGGCATCAATGATAATTGGTTTGGAAAGTCGAAGCGCCTCTAGTGTTCCTGGTTGCCAGTGCGTGAGCACAAGCCCCATTTCTTCGACCGTCGATTGTTGCTGATCGAAGAGTGCGGAAGTTTTTTTGCCTTGTTCACTAGCAACGACAATTGTCACCATACAACCATGATCATGGAGAACTCGGGCAGCGACCAAGCCGTCGCCCCCATTGTTGCCCAACCCGCACAGAACGAGCACAGGGTGTGATTCAGCGCCGCGATCAATAGCTACCTTGGCGATTGCTCTGCCAGCGGTTTCCATTAGCGCAGCCGCTGACAAGTGAAATTCTTTGCATGAAATATCATCGACTGCACGCGCAAGTTCACGATCCCAGATATGCTTTGTCCAGAGGGATTCTTCTGGTTCTGTGAAAAACTTGGAGCTGCTGTTTTGCTTCATGATTCAAGAACCGTTCCACCCGATTTTTCAACGACCTGAACAAACTTTGATTTCACTTCATCCTTAAATGCCTTGTGCGCAAAGGCGATTTTTTCAACGGTCAGCGTAAAGATGGCATCGCTACCTTGTTCTGAACGATTAAACTGCAGAGTGGACGTTCCCAGTTTGGAAATTTTGACAACAAGGTGTCCGTCCTCTTCGCCGATCGACACCAGCTGACCGAGAGCTCGACCTTCCATGGTTTGGCGAAGGGCTGAAATAATGTCACTGTTGGGTTGTTTTGAAAATTTGATCTTCATGAGTGTCCGGCCTTTCCTATCTTGATGCCTCAGCCCACATTACGCTGATTGGGATGCTTCGAGCAAATGAATGAATACATGTTTAATCAACTGGTCTGCAGACCATTCTGCCGAACCCCGCATCCAAGTTGGGTGACCAAACATGTCAATGATTGGAGTCAGGCGCGCAAGTGGATGTTCAGTGGACTGAAAATTGCGTGTTTTGATCAGGCTTATATCCATAAACTGCCCATTTCTGACAAACTTGATCTGAGCGGTACCGTGCAGCAGCGTAAGAAGCAGTGGTGATTTTTGCGGGACGCCCGACAGCATGCGGATGGGTGCTGCAGCGTGATGATTATAGGTATCAACGGCAGTTACCACATCTTCGATCAGTGCCCCAAATGGGCCGTCTCCAGACAAGGTCTCATCTGCAGGAATCCATTGTCCATTCTGGTATCTTGCCCGAGCCAGATTCTTGATCCAGGTGCTGTCAGACTGCATGATGATACTCCGCTTACGTTTAAAATATGAATATCAGTGATCCCACAATTTCGGTGGTCTCCGTGTAGTCTGGAGTGGCTGCCTTGAATGCCTCCACCCGGTCAGGTTGGATGACCTTCCAGGTGGATTTTGAACGGGTATGTTTTGCAGCCACAGACAGCCATTCAAATGGAACTGCCTTAATTTTACCGACTCCACTTAGAATCTGTCCATCCGCAGAGGCGCTCCCGACCGAATTAAGGCCGCGGGCAATGTAGTTGGTTTGCTGCTCAATCGTTCCAGAAAGTGACAATTCAAAACCAAGCGGAAACTTCTGTTTTGCGGTGAGGCTTCCGCTGGCTGAGCTGTCCGGGCCTGGTAACAAGGGTAGTTTGTAGTCGTAGCCTACATACTTCGCGCCTATCTTAAGCGTTGTGGCAGAAGGAAAAGAGACACTCACTGAGTTGTCTGAAACCATCTGTGCGGTAACAGGCTCTGTTTCACTATCCACGACTAGATCATAGGTGCCCAAAAATTCAACTGTCCAGCTGGTGGGTGCGTTTTTCATCCAACCAAGGCGCCCAGACGCTCCGCGAACGCCAAAGCGCTGACCTCTTTCAAAATTAGGATAGGTGAATCCGATATGACCATCTGTACCAATCCACCATCCTGATGGTAGTGGTGTCTCAATCCAAAGTGATC
>CAMDGW010000114.1 GCA_945897695.1 Pseudobacteriovorax antillogorgiicola
AAGTCATGTCCGCCAGCATACAGAACTAGCGTGGGTATTAAACTGCTTTAGTTATATGGGAGAGTTGGGCCGAATGACGCAATTCAAGGATAAAAGTAGTCGTGTAGGTGAAACAATTCCCGTTGGACTCTTTACTTATCCAGTTTTGATGGCGGCCGATATCCTTTTATATCAAAGTGAACTTGTACCAGTTGGTGCAGATCAGAAACAGCACCTGGAGCTGACGCGGGATGTGGCTATTCGCATGAATAACGTTTATGGCGATCTTTTTAAGGTTCCAGAACCCTATATTCCAAAAGTTGGCGCAAGAATCATGGATTTGCAGGATCCAGAAATTAAGATGAGTAAGAGTGTGTCTTCGGATATGGGGGCCGTATTCTTAAATGATACGCCAAAAGATATTGAGAAAAAATTTAAGCGAGCCGTAACCGATTCGGGTACTGAAATTTCCTATGCTCCTGAAAAACCGGGGGTCAGGAATTTGCTGGACATCCAAAGTGCCATTACGGGCCACTCAATCGAAGATCTTGTCACATCTTATGCTGGCAAGATGTATGGGCATCTGAAGGTCGATACTGCTAATATTGTGATGGAAGAACTACGACCACTTCAGGAGCGTGCGCTTCAATACCTTGCGGACAAGGGTGAGCTTCAGCGCATTCTCAGAGCCGGCGCTGATCGTGCTGCATTAAAGGCAGAGTCTACGTTGAAGGCCGTTTATAGCGCCATTGGATTTGCACCCTACTAATCTGCTATAATTTTAGCCTAGACGCTGTAACGTTTAAAACCATGGAGGGTACAAAATGATACGTCAGATTTTATTGGGTGCAGCCTTAATCTTGACAACCGGATTTACGTCAAACGCATCGATTCGGCGAGATCCGATGGGTGAGACGGCAAGTTACCAATTAGATAAAAATGGATCTCGTACAACGAGTATGATTCAGTCAGGCTCTGCATTGGCAACCGTCACCGAGTTCCTTCCAGAGCATGAGAATGGTCCTAGCTATAATGTCAACTTTGATTTTGATTTTGTCGTGCAGTTTTCTGGACGTCAAAAAGGCACCATAAAGTTTATCTTTGGTCAGGACTTTTTCGAAGAACAGTTTATGGTCACTCTTCGGGAACGCGGAACATACGTAGGTCCAGACTTCAAAATTAATCATGAAGGTTTTGCGGATGCTCGTAACCTTGACGGTAATTTTTATCCCCACTGTGACAAAGTTCTTTTTTATGACGTAAAGATTCCAGAATCGTCGGAGGCCGCAGATTTTCTCTATAGATTGGTCGGAATTGATCCAATGCGTGCAGACAAGCCACCCATTGAGAATTTGAAGATTAAGGCGCATGTTTATCAGGGTGTGCCTGTACTTGGTGCCGTTAAGGTGGACCTTTCTGGGATTATTAACGGGATCAATTTTAAAGTTGGCTTAGATTTAAAACGCTAGATAGTAGCCTGCTATGCCGCTTTTTTAAACGAGACAGTCACCCGGGTGCCATGGCGCTCGGGTGATTCTGTTTCTGTGACACTGTCAATTGAGATATCACCACCAAATTTTTGCATATAAGACTGAACAAGTGGCATGCCATAGCCGGTACCCTGTTCGCCCTGTGTTCCCAATCTAGAGGTTGGCTTATCTGCTCTAAAAATATTCGCGAGCATATCTTTAGGAATTCCTATCCCCTGATCGGCAACTGTGACGGCGATGCGTTCGTCCATGGTATCTACAATCATTTCGATGGCGCTGCCGGGATGGCTGAATTTAATGGCATTAGAAACCAAATTATTTATGACATTGTGATTTAAACTGGATGCCTCTGCCATGACGATAAGTCCCTCGACCGATTCTGTGTCATAGACGAGCCGAAGGTTTTTTTTCTGCAATGATTGCTCAAAGGTGATTTCACATTGTTTGAAAACATCGATTAGGGGAACCTTGCTAAGATGAAGGCTTGATTTGCCGTCTTGAACCGCCCGCATAGATTTGATGTGATCGATTATAGTTATTTGGTTCTCTGAGGCTTTGAGAATTTTCTGAAAATACAAGGAGATTTCTGGAAGTCTATTGTCAAAACACTTTGCCATCCCCTTCTGAGCATAGGCCATGACTACAGATATTGGGTTGCTTAGATCGTGGCTCAGAACGCGTACAAGTGACTTGAGTTCTTCATTTTTTCCTGCTTCAATCTCAGCTTTGGCCCTTGCTTCGTCAATCGAACGGACTTTTGCCATGAGTCCTAATGTCAGGAAACACATTTGAATGGCTGGTCCGATTGGTACCATATCAAGCGCAAACCGTGGTGCCGGTAATGCGAACAGTTGGATGATAAGCCATGGAATCACAGAAAAAATCAGAGTTCCAGTCGCTAGCATGAAGTAACTCGCTTGTGGAATTTTACGTCGCCAGGCCTTAAGCGAAGCTGTGGCCGTAAGGATCATCCCGAGAAAAATGAGACGGTCGCCGCCAGCGATTGCAAAATGCGACATTCCTGGAGCAAAACTTAGAACGAGTAGCGTTCCAAGACTTAGTATTGTTGCCTGAAACCATTGATTTAACACAGGCATCATGGTGCGAAGTGAAAGGAAAACGGCTGTATGGTTCAAGACCATCATCGTAACGCTAGGACGAAGCACTTTACCAATTTCTGTTGACGAAATCGGGATCAAACTAAATAAAGGAGAGGCATCCTTGAAACCAAAACTTACAAATACCAAAGCCAGCATGGACAATGCCATGACTGAGAACCAAGCATAAACCTTGTCGCGAAGCCTATAGGCGAAAACAGCGGAAATTAAAAATACAATAAACTCAATTCCCATACAGAATCCGTAAATAAGATTTCGCGATTGAATATAGTCGTTGAAGTCGTCGACTGAAGTTATAGCGAAGTCTGGCTTAAATGGCCTTGTTGTATGAGCATGCACGATGAGATCAGCGACTTCGCCTGCGGCGAGATTAACGGTAGTTGCAACGAGTCGCTGCTTTATGGATCTATCTTTTATTAAAAGTTCAGCCCCCGAATGTCCGATCAAATGCGGCCCATTATTGTCTAGGCGATAAACTTCCATATTTTCAAGCGTAAGATTAGAGGCGTGATATAGGATGAAGTTCTGGACATCCGTCGTATCATTGCGAAGTGAAAACTTGATCCATTGATAGGCGGCTCCCTGCTCAGTTCTGTAGGGTTTGATCATGGCATCATGCCAGTCAAAGGACTGAGCATCCTCAAGTGGCTTTTCTTTTCTGGATTGATAGTATTGGAAGAGCCGCGAAGGCATTAAATGGGTCGGTTCAGAAGCGTCTTCGATTAACAATGGAACGCCTGCAGACGCAATGTCGGTGAAAGATAAGAGCCATACAACGATGGTGAGCAGACGAAGCATCAGGCTGTCCTCGAGCAAGATATTTCTTTGTCTATCGGGCGAATTAGATCTTTTTTGATGCAGCCAAATAATGATGGCAGTAGTTGAGTCCTGCCACGGCTTCGTTAGTTAAGAAAAAACCGATGTTTTTTGAAGCAAGTTCCACGCCTTGCGGTCTAGATTGCTGACAAGACTGCTTTCGATTTGTTCAGGGTCAACCAGCCGGTTTTTGGTGAATTTGCTAGGAATCATACACTCTGCCGCGACGACCTCGGCCGTTATCTTATGTTTGGTGATAGAGTGTTTGATAGTACCAATTGGTTTTAAAATTTGGATGTCATGTAAATTTATCGGTGTCCCATCGGCCACAAAATCGGGTCCCGATGCGATGTTTGTAAGAAAGCCCCACGTGCCCTTGAGAAATTTGGCATCAGGTGGTCTTTGTACCAGCAAGATCTTGCCCTGATAACGGACAATCTTAAGCTGAAGGTTAATCTCAACAAAATTAATCTTGGATTTGGGAGCGGGTGCGAGGTGTTGCGAGTGATTTTGGTGTGCAGTGCAAGATTCTGTGATTGGACATCTCGAGCAGTCTGGAGTTGCGGGAGTGCAAACGGTTTGTCCAAGCTCCATCACTGCTTGATTGATTGAGCCAGGGTTTCCTTTTGCGCATAGACTATCCATCATCAACTTAAACTCTTTTTTGAGATGAGGGAGATTGGGTTCAGTTCTAATGTCAAGGATACGACAGAGAACTCGCTCCACATTGCCGTCAACAACTCCATGGGGTTCATTTGCAGTGATCGAAGCTATCGCTGCGGCTGTATATGGACCTATACCTGGCAATTCAAGCCAGTCATCATGTGTCGACGGCATTCCTTGGACGCCTTCTGTCAGCGTTATGCAGGCTTTGTGCAGCATGTCAAAGCGCCGATAGTATCCCAGTCCGCGCACTGCTAAACGGATGTCTTCGGATGAAGCGATTGCTAGTTCGGTGGGTGACGGAAATCTTGTAAGAAAGCGCTCATAAACAGGGATAACCGCTTTTATTACGGTTTGCTGGAGCATAATCTCACTAACCCAGACGTGCCATGGATTGAGATGTTTTTTCCATAGGGTTCGCCAGGGTAATGGTCGTTCGTTTTTGTTGTACCAGTTTAGAAGTTTCTTATGCAAAAAAGAACCATCGAGTTCATGACGAATCAATGGTTCTTTTTTTTGTCTCACGTTCTAGTGCTCCGGAAGCAGTTAAGCTTTCGGCTTGCGCTTGGTAGCTGCTTTGCTTGTCGGTGCCTTTGCTTTTTTGACTTTAGCAGCAACTGGAGCGGCTTTTTTCTTGGCATTTTCGGCGGCATTTTTAGCAGCAGACTTAACCTGGTTTACCGTCTTTTCAACATCGAATCCACGCTTCTCGGCTGCTGTTCTAACAGAAGATGTCGCTTTTTTGACTGTAGAGCGGACTTTTGACTCAACTTGGTCCACGTTTATTCCGGCTTTTGCAGCGTTCTTCTTGATTTCGCCAACAACTTTATTAATGGTTGGCTCAAATTCTTTAAGCTTTTTCTCAAGTATCTTCTCAATCTCTGCGCCGGCAGCAGTGAGGTTTTCCTTGGTCGCGTATGACTTTACTTTTTTTACAAGCTCGTCGGAGTCTTTCTTAATCGCATTTTCGAGGTTCTTTAGGTCTTTTTGCAGCTTTTTGATAAAGTCTTTCATGATCCGAAGTCTCCTGCTGAATGAATGGCGGCCTGCTCAGGGGGCCGGGTTTAACTTATACACCTGTTTTCAGCGATTTCAAACGTTAATCCTGCATAAACTTGGGTGTTCGTTTGCTTAGGAATGCGTCGATACCCTCTTTGGACTCGTCACGACTAAAACATAGAGCAAACGCGGATGCCTCTGCCGATAGTCCTGCGTCGAGACTCATATGCTGTGCATCATGAACCAGGCGTTTTGTTTCGGCCACAGCCATTGGTCCCGTTTTGACAATAGAGTCCACTATTTTGTCGATTTCGGCGTCAAGTTTGTCATCCTCGACAACGCGGGAGGCAAGTCCAACGTGGAAGGCCTCCTCCCCCGAGATCATTCGCCCACGGCCTGTTAGCAGCATATCCATGGCGAGGTGAGTTCCCACTCGTTTTACCAAGCGCTGAGTCCCGCCAAAGCCTGCGACCAAGCCCAGGTTTACCTCTGGTTGGCCAAATCGTGCCGACTTCCCTGCGATGACAAGGTCACATGCCATGGCAAGCTCGCAGCCACCCCCGAGTGCAAAGCCGCGAACCTTGGCGACGGTCACCACCGGAAGAGTGGCGATGATATTACCAATGGATTGCCCTAACTGAGCAAATTCGTGGGCGTGGTCGGGAGTCATCTCTTTCATGCTTGCGATATCAGCCCCGGCAATAAATGCTTTTTCTCCTGACCCTTCAAAAATAATCACCCTGTGCTCATCGGTATCGAGGTCCTCGAGCAATGCCTCTTCAATTTCTTCAAGTACAGTTTCGTTGAGCGCATTGAGGGCATCTGGGCGATTAATCGTGATGGTCAGGCGTGGTCCTTTGGAAGTCACTTTGATTGTGCTGTAGTCGGTCATGTTGGTTGCGTCTTTCTGAATGGTTAAAGTCTATTTGGTTCTTTAATTGTTAGTACTTATAAACTCCCCGTTTTGATTTCCGGCCGTACCATCCAGCTTCCACATATTTGGCCAGAAGCGGAGATGGTGCATAGCGTGGGTCACCCATTCCCTCGTGTAGAACTTTAAGGATGGCGTAGCATGTGTCGAGTCCAATGAAGTCAGCAAGTGTCAGGGGGCCCATTGGTTGGTTCGTACCGAGTTTCATACCTTTGTCGATATCTTCTGCTGAAGCGACTCCCTCCATGAGTGCGTTAAATGCTTCGTTAATCATGGGCATTAGGATTCTATTCACGACAAATCCTGGATAATCTGCACTACGAGAGGTCTCTTTGCCCAGACCAATTGATAAGTCTAGAATGCGTTTGGTGGTGTCCTCTGAAGTTGCAATACCCGGAATGACTTCGACGAGCTTCATCAACGGGACCGGATTCATAAAATGCATACCAATAAATTTGTCAGGCCTTGAAGTTGCTGCTGCTAGACGTGTGATTGGGATTGATGAAGTGTTGCTTGCCAGAATGCAGCTTTGTTTAGTGATTTTATCAAGTGATTGGAAAAGCTCAGTTTTGATTCTCTCATTTTCAATAATTGCTTCAACAACGATGTCACAATCTTTGAGGGAGTTTAGGTCCGACGCATACGTGATGTTCCCAAGCGCAATGGATTTCTGCTCGGTAGTGATGATCCCCTTGGAGGCGAGTTTCTCCAGCGAACCAGCGATGCCGCTCTTGGCAGTTTCAATTTGCTTTGGATTGATGTCGACTAAAATAGTCTTTAAGCCGTTAGTTGCACAAACCTGAGCAATCCCCGCGCCCATTTGTCCGCCTCCGACGATGCCCGCACACTGAAAACCTGAAATACCTGTCATAGTTAAAAGTTCTCCAATATCTGAGAATTGTTGGATTTTCCAAGTAAGCCCCAAGCACTGTAAACGATTCAGTCAAATTGTCCAAAAGATTTACAGGATGGCCGACTTAAGTGTCTGTTATTAAAAGGAAAAGACGTTGGCGCAGGGTTTGCATCTTCTATTAGGAACGGATGTTTTTTAGTCGTAATTGGGCTTTGGAGGAATTTCCATGAAGTCAGGATTTTTGAGATCGGCGATCCTGGGTGCAGCCCTTTTTACATTCGTAGGTTGTGGGCAAAGCTCCGACGTCCCTAATAGCCGACTAAAGATAACACCGGCTGACCGGAATGCAAAAAACTTTGCGTTGATTATCGGTAGCCCCAACGACTTGGAAGGCGTCCCCAAAGACGTTGCAGAAGTTTCAAAGTTGATCCGTGAGTCCAATTTAGGTTATGAGGTTAAGGTCGTCAGCCCCGCATCTGCCGCGCAGGTTATGAAGGCTGCTGATGAAATTGGTCAATCTTTGACTGCCAATTCTACGGTCTTTTTTTACTACTCTGGGCATGGCGCAGAGAGTGGCGTATTGATCGGGCAGGGATACCAGACCTTTCGCCTGAGCAGTGTTGCTAAACACTTGGGTGACTCTGCTCCTGGTGGGAAGTTCAAGCGTTTTATTGCGGTGATGGATAGCTGCTTCAGCGGTCAGAATGTAAATGGTAATGAGTCAATGTTTCTGACAGGCAAGGCAAAATCAGAACATGAAACTCTGAGCACGTTTCTTGGCA
>CAMDGW010000115.1 GCA_945897695.1 Pseudobacteriovorax antillogorgiicola
GATCAATGCGCCCAGCCGTATTGGCACCATCGGTTAGCAAAACTACGACATGACTTTTGCCCGGCGCATCTTTTAACCGCTTAACTGCGGTTGCCAAACCATCCCCAATGGCCGTGCCGTCACCAGCCATGCCAATCGTGACTTGCTCAAGAAATTTCTGCAGCATATCGTGATCGATCGTCAACGGCGTCTGGGTATAAGCTTCACTACCAAAGACCACCATACCAATGCGATCATCGACGCGGGCTTCAATAAAATCTGCAATGATTGCTTTGATCACCTCAAGCCGATCAGGACGCTGACCGCGAACTTCAAAATCCCGTGCCCGCATACTCCCCGACGTATCAATAGCAAGCATAATGTCTATACCCTCTGAGGTGCGTTTTCCCTCGCGCTGGGCAAACTGAGGGCGCGCCATCGCTAAAATCAATAAAGCGATACTTATTGAACGAAGAACCCATCCACCGTGACGGAGAATGTTAGGGCGCCGCCGAAGGCTGGGCGGTATCATGATGTCCACATTCGAGAGAGGAATGGCACGCAAACGTCGTCTTCGATCGATGATCCATGGAATCATTGCCAGAGGCAGTATCAACAACCAAGCTGGAGTGGCGAAAAAAACTGGTGACCATGCAAAAAGGCTATCAACTGATGATATCCATCGCTCATAAAAATCAGTTATCAAAAACACGGACACCTCCTTTTTCGTCGATAGAAGGGGGTGCTGTCACTATTTGTACAATTTCTGATTTTTGGTCAGCCTCAAGTCGTTCCAACCAAACTCGCAAACTGGTTAAAAGAGACTCGGCGTCTGAAGACGTCATAACCTCGCCACCAAACCGGACGGCATCAAGTCGCCTCAGGGTGGATTTTATTTCTTGCTCTGAAATGACCGGAATTTTCAGGGATCCTACGGCAAGTAAATGCAAAATCTCTTCTGTTGTGCGCTCGGCCACAGGGACTTGAGTCCTAAGTTCAACACCGCGTCGCAAATGAAGGCTCATATCACTCGTAAACTGATTCCACGATTTCTGGTCCCTCACTTGATCATCTCGGGGAACTTGAATCGTCCCAATCGACCGATGCAGCTCTGCCCAGAGACCTGGCACCTTGGCAAAATCACCCATCAGAGTTTTACTCTTTGCTCTGGACTTATATTTTGTCCACGCGAAAACCAGGGCACTTACGGATGCCGCTACCAGCAAAACCATGCCAGCGGCAACCAAAACCGCATCTGCTGATATCATTGACTCTGGCTCCAGACGGCCCTTCATTCCGTGGGGCGGAGTTTCTTTTAGAGATCCAGTCACGGCTGATGCTAGATTGGAGGTCGGGGTGGATTGCTGATTGGACTTCATCTCGGCAAACTCCTTTGCCCTCGATGTCCCCTTAGATACACCGAAAGGGGATCCACTACGTTTTGATTAGAAGCTACAGAAAAAAATTGAGAACCGCTTTTTCGTAGCAGATCATTCAAATCCAAAAGTTTTTTTTGGTGAAACTCCTTCAGTTCCTTTTTCAACCGCCCATCGGATGCATCAAACTCAAGTCGCTCTCCAGTCTCCCGGTCCACGACCATCAAAACGCCAGCACCTTTACCCTCAGAAACTCCGTCCACGGGGTCGTAGGTCATTTGCACACAGGTTATGTCGTGCTGACGGGATATACGAGCCAGTGATGCCTCAAAGGAAGACGATAAAAAATCTGAAATAACAAAACACACGGCGCGTCGTTTTACTGTCTGACTTAAATGATCCAGGGCTGCGGTCAGATTTGTGCCCTTTGACTGTCCTGGCCAAGTCAACACATCCCGGATGATGCGCCAAACATGCCCCTGACCTTTGCGCGGCGGCACAAACAACTCTACCTTTTCACCAAACAGCATGAGCCCCACGCGGTCGTTACTTTTAATCGCAAGCCACGCCAAAACAGCCGCTAATTCAGCTGCCGCTTCACGCCGCGATCGCCCTTGACCTGAGGCCAAGGACGCACTCACATCAACCATTAACATCAACGTCAACTCGCGTTCTTCGCGAAAGACTTTAATAAATGGCTGACTCATTCTGGCCGTAACATTCCAATCAATCCCGCGTACATCATCACCAGGTACGTATTCACGAACTTCGTGAAACTCCATACCTCGCCCATGAAAGGCGC
Organism: Pseudobacteriovorax antillogorgiicola; assembly: GCA_945897695.1. Classification (GTDB taxonomy): domain Bacteria; phylum Bdellovibrionota_B; class Oligoflexia; order Oligoflexales; family RGVZ01; genus CAMDKS01. Next base: position 2,158 of record CAMDGW010000115.1, read on the forward strand.
TGGCATAGTCTCCAGTCATCAGATCTGTGGCCGCATGACGGCCCTGCAAATCGAGAGCTTTGATCCGAGCAATAATTTCAGGTGATAGCATAGCGACTCGCGGCTCCTTCAGGGAACTTCAACGCGATCCATAATTTTCTTGATCACGTGGTCGGTAACCATTGACTCTGCTTCAGCCGCATAACTCAACGTGATCCGATGGCGCAATACATCCATAGCCACATCCTTGACGTCCTGGGGCGTCACAAAATCGCGCCCTTGGAGCATCGCATTAACTCTGGATGCTTTTTCAAGGAATAGACTTGCGCGAGGGCTAGCACCGGTTTCAATCAAAGATGCGAGCTCAGGAGCCTTGTAACGAGCGGGCTCCCTGGTTGCAAATACGAGGCTCACTATGTATTGATGGACTTTATCGGAGACTCTGATTCGGGAGACCAGCTGACGCGCCTCGATGATATCAGACCGAGACAGCAAGGGCTTTAAGGCCTCACTAAGATTTCCTGAACCGGCCCGCTTGAGCATTTCCATCTCGTCTCGTTCGGTGCCATAGCCAACCTTAACTTTGAACATGAAGCGATCCACCTGTGCTTCCGGCAAAGGATAAGTACCTTCTTGCTCAACTGGGTTTTGAGTAGCCATCACGAGAAACGGCTGCTCAAGGATGAAGGTTTCTCCGCCAATGGTAATCTGGCGTTCCTGCATCGCCTCCAGCAAGGCCGACTGGACCTTAGCAGGTGCACGATTGATCTCGTCAGCCAGGACAAGATTGGAAAACAGCGGTCCCTTGCGCACATGGAAGGTACCCTGCTTAGGATCATAAATCTGCGTGCCCGTAACGTCCGCAGGCAGCAGATCTGGTGTGAATTGAATACGTGAAAACCGGAGTCCAGTTAGTTCTCCGATTGTTTTGATGGCGGTGGTCTTTGCCAAGCCGGGCAACCCTTCCAAGAGCACGTGCCCGTCGGCAATCAGAGCCATAATTAAGCGCTGCCCAACGTAGGCTTGTCCAACAATTCTTGAAGAGAACCCAGCCATAACTTTTTCAATGCGCTCGGAAAATCGAGCGATATCGCCAGCAATCAAATCATTCATGAAAACCTCCCCGAAATACCTGATTTAACGGAGATTAGTTTATTAGAGCGAGGGGAATTTTCAAGGGACTTGTGTCCCGACTTGTGGCCTAGAAGTAACGGGTAGCGCACTCGACCCACTGAGAAAGGTCTCAATCAAAGGATCTAAGCGGCCCAATAACATCCTGCACGCGGCCGTTGACGGGCAACCTTGTCACGTAAAACAAGAACCCCATCCGACTCACGCCATTGGATTGGGTCTAGATCCATGAGGTCAGTGATTCGATGCACCTTCGGCAGTACCATCCGTGCCCATGCCAGCTGCGGCTCTTCAGTTAGCCTTGTGACAATGAATCGGAGGGCGCGTCTCTCCTGCTGAGCCGCAATCAGCACATTCAGCCAGTAATCAGCAAAAGCAATGTCGATACGATGAAGGTGAAGGCGCTCAAAGTAAGCTAAAAGATATGGATGGTCACCATTGGGGAACCATGAATTAAGTCCCTCCATCAACCTATCCCACTGCTCAGCCTTTGCAAGCTCCTCCAATCGACTTAATTGTTCCTCCACTGCAAATATCTTAGGCGTGGGTTCCATGTTTGATCGAGCCATGGATGCTTGCGTGACCGATTGCGCTTTGCTCTTCACGTCACGAACTTTGGGCGCAATGTAATGTTTCGAGGGTTCTCTAGGAGGTATAGCTTCAGGCAATCCTGCGCTGGGCATTGCAGCTGAGGCTATCTCTATTGATGCGGCATGGGATGGCTGTTTCTCCGCCGCAGCTTTAGGCGTCTTTACGTTCGCTTTTGGATCTGATGAGTCATAACCAAGTGCTACATCAGACATCACATCCGACGGACCAAGTGTGACCATAGGGTCTAAAATCAGAGTGGAATCTGGATTTTGTGGAGGTCTTGAAACAGGCCCTGGCTCAAAAAGCGACGGAGGATTTTCCAGGTCAAAAGTTGAAATTGGCGATTCAGAAGCCCCTTCCTGCCCAGCCCAAGGGCTATGATCCTTACCGGCCAAGGTCGTTGTCACATGCTCTTCCACCGTTAATCGCGCGAGATTTCTGACCTCTGGGGAAAGACTCCCATTGGTAATTCGCTTCAGTTCGGATCTAACAATATCAGCTTTACCTTGCTTACCCAGGCCGTCAAAAGCATCAGCAATCGCAGCGAGACTTTCCGCATCACTAAGAGAGGAGTTGTAGACCATCCATGCTATTTCCATGGCTTTTCGGGGCGATTTCTTTTGAAGCGTACGCGCCAGTTGCAATGTCGCTTCGACTTTCTCATGCTCCGGCATATCTGAAGCAAGGACAAGAAACCGGTCAACCAACATCGAATCTTTGAAGTTGGCGCTTATCATTTCTAACATGCGGACTAAGCCTGGACTCACCTGTCAAACTCTCCCCTTTGCGAATTCCTATCGATATCGGTCTTCTAAGAGAGGTCCTTAATAAAAAAGGGGCAGGCAAAAAATGCCCACCCCGATTGACTCTTAAACACATTGCAGCGCTTGGCTTAGACCCCAAACTCCTGCAAAAACTTGGTCGAAACGTCACCACTTATGAATCGTTTGTCGTCAAGCACCCGCAAATGAAACGGTATATTGGTGCGAATTCCATCCACCTTCATCTCTCTAAGGGAGCGACGCATGCGCGCAAGACATTCATCTCGATCACGACCCCAGGTAATCAACTTTGCTACCATCGAATCGTAAAGCGAAGGCACCGTAAATCCAGAATAAAGCATACCGTCTACACGGACCCCTGGTCCGCCTGGCTCATGATAACCTGTAACTTTACCAGGCCATGGAGCAAAAGAGACCGGATCTTCCGCATTGATTCGACACTCGAGAGCGTGCCCCCTTAATTCAATCTTGTTTGGATCAAACGATAGCTTGTGACCCCGAGCAATGTTGATCTGCTCTTTGATCAAGTCAACGTTGGTGATCATCTCTGTAACTGGGTGCTCCACTTGAGCCCGCGTGTTCACTTCCATAAAATAGAAGCGTCCATCTTCATCCATCAGAAACTCTACAGTGCCTAAACTCTGGTACCCAACAGCCTTCGCCAGACGAACGGCAGTATCACCAATCTCTTTACGGCGACCAGGAGTCATAATGGGACAGGGAGCTTCCTCGAGAAGTTTTTGATGTCGTCTTTGAATCGAACAGTCGCGCTCGCCTAGATGGGCAGCATTTCCATGTTCATCAGCAACCAGCTGCACCTCAACATGACGCGGGCGCTCGCAGTAGCGCTCAATAAACACGTCGGCATTGCCAAAACCAACCAAAGCTTCGCTACGAGCAAGATCAAATTGTTTTGATAATTCATCTTTGGACCGAACGATCTTCATACCGCGACCGCCACCACCGGCAGCAGCCTTGATGATCAAAGGGAAACCGATTTCCTTGGCCAGTTTCTCCGCCTCAGCAAGAGATTGCACAGCTCCGGCACTGCCTGGAAGCATCGGCACGCCAGACTTTTCAGCAAAAGCGCGCGCTTCGACCTTGTTTCCAAGAGCCTGAATGTGAGTCGATTTCGGCCCTATGAATTTGACGCCATATTTTTCGCAGATCGCTGCGAATTTGGCATTTTCAGACAAGAATCCATACCCAGGATGGATGGCATCAACACCTGCAATTTCTGCCGCACTCATGATTGCAGGAATTGACAGATAGCTTTTCTGACTCGGGCCTGGGCCAATACAGATGCTCTCATCTGCAATGCGGGTGTGGAGGGCGTCGCGGTCAGCAAGACTATGAACCGCAACCGTCTTGAGTCCAAGCTCCTGACAGGCACGAATAACCCGAACAGCAATCTCACCACGGTTGGCGATTAGTACCTTCTTCATAGAGAGAGCCCTTATTCAATAACGAACAATGCTTGATCGAATTCTACTGGCTGACCATTTTCAACCAAAATTTCACGAACAACACCGTCGCGGTCGGCTTCAATTTCATTCATCAGTTTCATCGCTTCAATAATACAAAGCGTCTGACCTTTTTTGACGCGAGCTCCAACCTCAGCAAATGAATCAGAGCCAGGACTAGAGGCACGATAAAAAGTACCAACGAAAGGAGACTTGAGAATATGACCCGATGCAAATCCCTTCGATGTGCCAGCGGGAACCTCGGATTTTAGGCTTGGCGGCTGTGGCATAGATGTCATGTGCGGCGCCATCATCGCTGCGCCCATCATGGGTGCAGCCATCATTGGCATTTGGGCCATCGTGCCGGCTGCAGGAGGAGCCTGCATCGTGATTTCGACCTTCTGATCTTTAGACTCTACTTTGACGTGATTGAAACCTTGCTTGCGCATAAGTTCCATTAACTGCTCAATGTTTTTCAAATCCATGATTCACCTACTAGCGCTGTTAACTGCAGGCTACCCCTTGGCAGCACCGCATGGTCATTAATTTTGAACTTTTGAAAGATATTCGTTAGTACGAGTATCGACACGCAGTACATCACCTTCTTTGATGTGAAATGGCACCTGCACAACAAGGCCTGTCTCCAACTTCGCAGGTTTTCCACCGCCGCCAGATGTATCGCCTTTAATGTTTGGCTGAGTTTCTACGACTTTCAGATCAACATGATTATCGACTTCCACAGCCACAGCACGACCGCGGAAAAATGTGACCCGCGCATTGCCATTTTCGATAATATAGTAGCGGGCATCCCCAATCTCATCATGACTCAATGAGATCTGCTCATAGTTGGATACATCCATGAAACTCCAGCGGTCGCCATCATTGTAAAGGTATTGCATCTCACGGGTTTCAACGTCTGGAATATTTACTTTATCACCAGATTTGAAGGTAACTTCAACAACCTGGCCTGTTTCAAGATTCTTCAGGCGGGTTCTTACAAATGCGTTACCCTTTCCGGGGCTCACATGCTGGAATTCTACGATGGACCAAGCCTTGTCGTTGTATTCGATTTTCAGACCTTTACGGAAATCCTGCGTTGAGTACATAAAGCTTCCTTAAGCATTGCTGACGGCCAAAGCGTTGGCAGATATCAAATGGACAGTCAAAGTACCCTAATTGTTTGGGCTTTGGCAATAGACTGGCGAAGTTATCGAGGCGATTTTGGGAGCATAAGTATAATTATGCCGTAAATTTAGTCAAATTCTTGGGCGCTCAGTCGATGCGCCGTTTTTCCACGCGTCGCAACTTAAATCGCCCCTGACGTGAGTCAGACGTCGCTGACTGAACTGCCCTTGATGAAGAAGCCTCAGGAGGCTTTTGCCCCTGAATCTCACGCCACAATCTATCAATACTAAGGTGCCGCAAAACTCGTTGCAGCTCCCCGCGAAATGCTGTCACGCGCACGAATCTCTCCCGCTGAATACCCTGTCCAGGCAGGCGAATATCCTTA
>CAMDGW010000116.1 GCA_945897695.1 Pseudobacteriovorax antillogorgiicola
ATATGAGCTCCGAGAAGGAAACCGACCATGACACTCAATCTTAAAATCGATCGCAATCTCCTCAGTCTCGCTATGGCGAGAGTCCAAGGAGCTATGGCCGAACGCAATTTGGCTCACGTGGGGCTTAATGCAAAAAAAGGACGTCTGTATGTGGCGGCAGCAGACCAGGCGCTAGCCATCTTCAATGACTTCCCTTGCGAAATTCAGAATGAAGGTGTCGTTTTTGTACCGGCGAAAATCTTTTCTGATCTCACGCGCGAGCTACCTGAAGGGCTAGTCCAACTTGAAAAAGATGGACATAACCTGAAGGTCACGGCTGGTCCAAGCAAAGAGTTCACTATGAAACTTCCTTTGATTGAAGACACTCAATGGCGCGACTCGCCTTCCGTAGAATATGAAAACACAGCCAGTGTACCCGTAGTCAAACTCGCCTACATGATTGACCAAGTTGGCACTTGTATCGCCACGGATTCACCTAGAAATTACGGTACAGTCGCCTATATGCACCGACCTTCTTCCGATAAATCTGCACTGAGAGTTGTTGGCACCGACTCTTTCCGACTATCATTTTGTGATATTCGGATTGATATGCCAGATGCTTTCTTAAAAACAGGAGTTAGCCTAACCAAGAGAGCGCTATCGGAATTATCAAGACTATCGTCAGAAGGTTTTGAAAACGTAAAGCTTAGCATTTCTGACGACCAAACGACGCTTGTAGCCGAGGTTCCGAATTACCAAATCTTTGTTCGCCTATCTGCCGTCAAGTACCCAAACTATTCCTCGGTCATTCCAGATCTCAAACAACGTGGCGTTTTAGTAAGCACAAACCATATGAAAAGCGTTGCACGCCGCGTCCTGCTTGCCGCTGATAAGAGTCGGGTTTTACAGTTGAGCTTTTCTGATTCATCCCTTACCCTAAGTTCGAAGAATACTGCGAATTCTGAGGGCAAAGAGCGCATTGGTCTCGAAGGTTACCACGGGTCAAAATGTGACATTGCTATCAACGGCAAGTACATCACAGACATCGTTAACGTGACGGGCGCCGAACGCATGTCTTTGCAATTCAAAGACGCAGTCGAGCCAATTGTATTGACTCCTTACGGTGAGCCAACTGATTGCTCAACAAGGCATATCCTCGTTCCGATCACTGGTGGCGCTGAAGCGCACGCCTGATTGGGATGAGGAGTTTTCGTGTTTTTGTTTGAAGAAAAAACGTGCCCGTGAGGCTGCAAAATAAATGCGGTGGGCTTAACGGTGCTGAAGGGGACATAAATGGCTGAAGTTGAAAATTCTGAAAATGCACAAGGGGCCTCCACCTATTCTGCCGACAACATTCAAGTGCTTGAAGGACTGGAAGCCGTTCGTAAGCGCCCGGGTATGTACATTGGCTCAACATCCGTCGACGGCCTGCATCATCTTGTCTATGAGGTGGTTGACAACTCGATTGACGAGGCTATGGGGGGACACTGTTCTAAAATTGATGTGACAATTCATTTGGATAACAGCGTTTCCGTTCGAGATAACGGGCGCGGCATTCCAGTTGAAGTGCATAAAAAAGACAACAAAAGCGCACTTGAAATCGTTATGACCGTTCTCCATGCAGGAGGAAAGTTTGACGACAAAGCATTTGCTTTCTCGGGCGGTTTGCATGGCGTGGGCGCGTCGGTTGTTAATGCTCTATCAGAATGGTGTCGAGTTGAGGTTCGTCAAAACGGCAAAGTTCACATGCAAAGCTATAAGCGCGGTGTTCCAGATGGTCCTATTGGTATTATTGGCACGACGGAATCACGCGGTACCCTGACGAAGTTCAAACCAGACGGGGAGATTTTTCCAGATACGAACGTCCACTTTGATACCCTCGCCAAACGTCTGCGCGAATTGGCATTCCTTAATCAAGGCTTGGAAATCAACTTAGCCGACGAGAGAACGGATCAGAAATCCCAGTTCCTTTACGAAGGTGGTCTGACCTCTTTCTGCGAATATCTTGTAAAGGGAAAAAACCCACTTCACTCGAAACCAATGACTATTCGAGGGCAGCAAAAAGAAGGCGATAAAGTTGTCTTTATTCTCGATTGCTCTCTGCAATGGACGGACGCTTACACGGAAAGCTTTTTTTCTTACGTCAACAACATCAACACTGTTGAGGGTGGAAGCCACGTGACTGGTCTTCGCGCCGCCTTGACACGTGTCATCAATGTTTTTGCTGAAAAAACTGGTGCGCTAAAACAATTCAAGGAAGGAATCACCGGCGACGACATTCGTGAAGGCCTCTGCGGAGTGGTAGCCGTTCGGGTAAAAAATCCAGAATTCCAAGGCCAAACCAAAACGAAATTAGGCAACACAGAAGTCCGACCTTGGGTTGAACAAGTGATCACCGAAAAACTCACAACTTATTTTGATGAGAACCCAGAGGTTGGAAAAAGGATCGTTGGAAAAATTATTGATGCTGCTCGTGCAAGACTTGCCGCCAAGAAGGCTAGAGAACTAACTCGCCGAAAGGGCGCGCTTGATTTTGCTGGTCTTCCTGGAAAAATGGCCGACTGTCAGGAAAAAGATCCAGCACTTTGCGAACTATTCCTAGTGGAAGGTGACTCGGCTGGTGGCTCGGCTAAGCAGGGACGAGACCGCAAGACCCAAGCGGTTTTGCCTCTTCGTGGAAAGATTCTTAACGTTGAAAAAGCCCGCTATGACAAAATGCTTTCAAGCCAGGAAATTAAACTTTTGATTCAGGCATTAGGCACAGGCATCGGCAAAGATGACTTTGATATTACGAAGCTTCGGTACAATAAAGTTATTTTGATGACTGATGCCGACGTTGACGGCGCTCACATTAGAACTTTGCTTTTGACATTCTTCTTTCGCCAGATGCCTCAAATTATTGAGCGTGGTTACCTCTACATTGCCCAACCGCCACTTTACAAATACAAGAAAGGTAAGCTGGAGCGTTATTTGAAGGACGACTCAGCCCTACTCGATTTTCTAAGTGATGCCGGCATCAGTAACGTGGAAGTTAAAGACGCCCAGGGCCGTCTTATCGACCGAAACGTACTAAAGTCCTTAATGTCAAAACTTCAGAGATATCTGCAGCTCATGGACATGGCTTGCAGACGCCGCGCAAGAGGCGTGGTCGATTATGTGATCCAGCATGATGACATTGGCCCTCAGAGCATCTCAAGTGAGGAGGCTGCTACGGCGCTTGGTAGTCGGATCTGTAATGAATTGAAGTCACACGATCAAAAAGCATACACAAATATTCAGGTCATTTTTGACCAGGAGTATAGTCGTTATAGGCTTATGATAGAAACGCGCGAACGCGACATTCCGCAAACGAGTCAAATTGACGCTGGGTTTTTTGCAAGCGGCGAAATTGTGGAATTGAAACGGCTTCGCAAACAAATGGATGAGATCGCTCAGGCACCATTTTCCTGGACCAGCCTTAAAAAATCTAAAAAAGACGAAGCAGAGGAATCGGCTGAGGGAGAGACGGAAAGCTCGGTTCCAGCAGTACTTAGAACTTTAGCTGATCTTAAGGAATTCATTGTTCTTGAGGGAAGAAAGGGAGCCTACGTGCAGCGATATAAAGGTCTTGGAGAAATGAATCCTGACCAACTTGCTGATACGACTATGAAGCACGAACACAGAACTTTACTCCAGGTTGAAGTGGAAGATGCTATGGAAGCAGATTCTTTGTTTTCTACCCTGATGGGCGATGATGTGGACCCGCGCCGCGAGTTCATTCAGAAAAATGCGCTCAACGTCCGAAATCTTGATATCTAATTGGTCTAAAGTGGCCTGAAAAGGGAATAAAAATGGATCAAGCCAACAGTGTGATTCCAATCAAAATCGAAGAAGAAATGCGCACGGCATTTCTTGACTACTCTATGTCTGTTATTGTCTCGCGTGCACTGCCAGATGTTCGCGATGGTTTAAAACCAGTGCACCGACGCATCTTGTTTGCCATGCACAATCTAAAAAACTACCATAATCGCCCCTACCTCAAAAGTGCTCGTGTTGTGGGCGAGGTCATTGGTCGCTTCCACCCTCATGGCGATAGCCCCGTTTACGAAGCCATGGTGCGCCTTGCCCAAAACTTTGCAATGCGCTACACGCTGATTGATGGCCAAGGTAATTTCGGTTCTATTGACGGCGACTCAGCAGCGGCCATGCGTTACACAGAGTGTCGACTAGAGGAAGTTGCCGAGCTTTTATTAAGTGATATCGAAAAAGAGACGGTCAATTTTGGCCCCAACTACGACAACAAAGAAGAAGAACCGCTGGTTCTTCCCACCCGTTTGCCGCAGCTCTTAATTAACGGCGCCTCTGGTATTGCGGTTGGTATGGCAACCAACATTCCTCCGCACAATCTTGGCGAAGTGCTTGATGCTCTTCTGGCACTAATCGAAGACCCATCTCTTCGCATCGAAGATCTAATGACTTATGTCAAAGGCCCAGACTTTCCTACAAAAGGCCAAATTGTCGGAATAGCCGGAATTCGGGAAGCTTTGATGACGGGACGTGGATCGGTCATCATGCGGTCAAAGTCACATGTGGAGCCAGTGCCAAAATCACAGGGCAAAGAACAAATCATCGTCACTGAGATCCCCTATCAGGTCAACAAGGCGCGACTCATTGAGCGCATCGCAGATCTTGTGCGTGAAAAGAAAATCGAAGGCATCACCGATCTTCGTGACGAGTCTGCTGAGAGCGATATCCGCATCGTGATTGAGCTCAAAAAGGGCGAAATTCCAGAAATTATCTTAAATAATCTTTATAAACTGACTCCAATGCAATCAAGCTTCGGTGTCAACGCCGTGGCTCTTGTTAATGGGGCCCCAAGGATTCTCAATCTTAAGCAGATGCTTGAGCAGTTTTACTTACATCGCCGTGAGGTTGTGGTTCGCAGAACGGCATTTGACCTTCGACAAGCAGAGGCACGCGGTCATATTTTGCTTGGTTTAAAAATAGCCGTTGAAAACATCGACGAAGTCGTTCGCACAATCCGTGGCGCGACAGATACCGATGCAGCACACCAAGACTTGGTCGCAAGATTTAAGCTTTCAGACACCCAAGCCAAAGCCATTCTCGAAATGCGACTTTCTAAGCTGACTGGTCTTGAGCGAGATAAGATTATTACTGAATATAACGAGACGATGGCTATCATTGCAGATTTGCAAGACATACTAGCCACACCATCCCGCATAACCGCAATTATCAAAGAAGATTTCGAGTTCCTTCGCTCCCGTTTTGCAGATGCTCGCAAGACTGAAATCATAGCCGATCCAGCTGATGAGCTGACGATGGAGAGTCTTGTTGCGGACGAGGAAGTGGCGGTCACCATTTCTCAAGCCGGGTACATTAAGCGCACGCCAATTGTCGAAATCCGCGCACAAAAACGCGGCGGCAAAGGCAAAAGCGGAATGCTCACTAAAGAAGAAGACATGGTGAAAAGTCTATTTATGACGTCGAATCACCAATCACTTCTCTGCTTCACTAACAGAGGTCGAGTTTACGATATCAAGGTGTACCAAGTGCCAGAGCTTCCGCTTCGTAGCAAAGGCAAACACTTTGCAAATCTTATTAAGCTTGATGAGGGCGAAAAAGTCGTCAGTGTGCTGCCAGTCAAAGAATTCTCCGAAGGAAAGTTTATTATTAGCGCAACGGCACAAGGTTACGTTAAAAAGACAGAGTTAATGGCATACGATAATATCAGAACAACAGGCATCATCGGCTTAAAGCTTGAGGACAACGACCAGTTAATTGGTTGCTCGATTTCAACTGGCAAAAACGATGTTGTCATGGCCACCAAACAAGGTAAAGCCATACGCTTTAATGAGGATGAAATCAGGCCGATGGGCAGAAGCGCTCGGGGCGTCACAGGCATTCGCTTTGGAGAAGAAGATGATCAGGTTATTGGCTTGGAAGTCATTGACGCCGAGTCAACCATTTTGACCGTGTGTGAAAATGGTTACGGTAAGCGAAGCCCTCTTGATGAGTACCGTCAACAGACACGCGGCGGCAAAGGTATCTATACGATTAAATTAAGCGAGCGTAACGGGTTAGTCGTAAGCATCCTTCAGGTTGCAGATACAGATGATGTGATGATCATGACCACCGGTGGAAAAATTGTAAGATTTAACGTTCAAGAACTTGGCGTCATCAGCCGCCACACACAGGGCGTTCGCCTCATCAATGTCGATGAAGGTGAAAAGGTGATTGGTGTCTGTAAAGTAGTGAAATTTGAAGGCGAGGAAGTTGGCTAACCTCGAAGAAATTTGTATGCGCTATCAGGCCGCAGGATTGTACACGCATGTGTACGCATCCTGCGGTTTTCTCCATGATAAGTCCCCGGCTTTGTCCTTTGCCAGCCTTCCGGGAGAGCGAACGGTCTTTGACTTGTCTAGTCTTACGAAGGCGTTAGTAACGACTCCGCTAGCTTTGTGGTTCTGTGATCGGAGCTCAGGAGACCTGAAAGGCGTCACATTAGAGGCTTTATTTGGCCGCGACATCGTGGAAAAAGTTGCTGCCGGTACAGGGGGTTTTTCACTGGCGAGTCTTCTTCGGCATGAGTCAGGGCTTCCAGCCTGGAGAAATTTTTATGTGGAATGCGAAGGTCGCCGGCAAGGCTTGGAAGAGGTAATAAATCGAAGTTTAAAGGGACTTGTTGGAGACGTCAGAGATGTTTACAGCGATGTTGGAATGATTTTGCTCGGAAGTCTTTTCGAAAAGGCGACAAATAAAAAATTAATTGAATTGTGGTGGGAGGTTTGTGGCGCGTCCGACATCAAATCCTCGCGAACCCTAACTTTTGGTGCAGCATTGGATTCAAGTAGCGCTATTTCAACAGGTTATTGCCCCGTTCGCAGAAGAGATCTTATCGGCGAAGTGCACGATGAGAATTGTTGGGCACTTGGGGGCTTTACTGGACATGCAGGGCTCTTTGCTGCTGGCCCAGATGTGGAGAGATTTTTAAAGGACCTGTGGTCGTCACCGCTTGGGCGCAAAGTTTTTGACATTAATTTTGCAGAGGTAAATTCTCCCGGCGAGTCCCTTATGGGTTGGCGCAAAGGCAGAGATCATTCCGCTAATTCGTTTGCTGAAGGGCGTGGCTGCGGGCACTTGGGTTTTACAGGAACAGCTTTTTGGGTAGATCCGAAGACAAAAGCTTATGCGGTCTTGTTAACTAACAGAGTGATTTCAGGGCGTGTTTCAACAAGGATCAAGGATTTCAGGCGAGAGGCCTTTGGCGTTATGTGGGATTGTCTTAAAAAATGAAGCCTGATGACGTCCGCAAGTACGATTGCCTGGTGATTGGCGCAGGTCTATCGGGTTTGACTGCGGCAGTTGAGCTTTCACGAAGAGGCATGAATACAGCCATTATTTATAACCAAGATGATTTACATGACGCGACAAAAGCAGCACATGGGATTTCAACAATCAAAGGGATTCTTGAAAGTGATGCCGAGCTCTTTGGTTTAAAGCTTGATGGACCCCGCGGATTTAGTGATTGGTTGGCTGGCGTAGAGTCGATGATTGGAAGGTCGCGATCCGAAGCTGCCTGGTTGACGGGCGTAGAGGAA
>CAMDGW010000117.1 GCA_945897695.1 Pseudobacteriovorax antillogorgiicola
AACCTCTCAAAAAATCAGCGGGCCTAAGAGGTTACTGAACCAAGAGAAAAGAGGCAAGGAATCCACATGTCTGCAATTTAAACAGGCAAATTATGGCGAATTAAAAGGCAGAAAGTCCTTATTTAGCTCAACGATTAGACTAAAGACCCCCCCGCAAAACGAGGAGGCCTCACATCTATTAATTAATTGGATTAAACACGAACGGATAGTTGACAGTAACCGGCTGTCCACCGCGAGGCTTCGGGAAGTCCCATTGGCGAATACGTCCCGTCACGCAGCCCCTCATCACAGAGTCATTCAAAGTGGCCTCTGCAACATTCACTGAAGTTACAGCACCTGAAAGCCCCACTACGAAGGATACCGAAATTTTACCATTTGAACTTGGGGATCTCTGGAGCAACTGCTCGTAGCAATGACGAATCTCATTTAGGTGAGCACGGATCACCGCCATAATTTCCTGAGCCGTCAAACCGCCAGACACTGATGGATCCCCTGGGGGAATCGTAACGTTGGCACGTCCGTGACCACCAGCTCCACCTTTGCCGCTTCCACTTCCCGACCCAAATCCTGGTCCGCCACCGGAACCGCCAAAGCCGCCCGAGCCGCCCTGACCAGAACCCTCACCCCCTGAACCAGATCCGAAATTATTGGCAGCCCCGCCCGCACCGGCCAAACCTAAGGACTTACCACTACCAGCACCGCCCATACCGTAGGTTTTGGCACCTGATCCGGCACCACCACCGGCACCACCGGACGAACTTTGGAAGTTTGTTTGAATCGCTCCTGGACCTGTTTTGCTCAAGACTTTACCAACCCCAAGACCAAGTTGTGACAGGTTTACCCCAGAAGGCTTCTCATTATTTACACCTTCAACACCCTGGACGCTGTAGCTCTTGTTACCCTTGATTGCCCCGCCCGTTTGATTGTTGCCAGCTCCTTTAGGGCCCCCAGCAGCGCCCAGAGGCTTGTTAGTTTTTTCGCCCGCATATTTGAAATCTGGCTTCTTCGCGCCTGTTGACTCCATACCAGTGGTCGCCTTACTCAGACTAGAAAGATCCTTCTTGCCTGGATCACCAGGTTTTCCATCCGTTGGCTTCTGGGGCGTTGGTGCCGGAGGCGTTGGTTTTTGGGCGTTAAGATTTTGAGTCTGCTGAGGCTTCTCAACAGGCTTTTCTACAGGCTTGGTCTGCTGTGGCTTTTCAACCTCAACGGTTTTAGCCGGTTTAACTGGCTTTGGCTTGGGCGGTGGAGGCGGCTTAGGAGTCTTAGGAGGCTCCTTTTTTTCCTCAACCTTTACTTCCGGCTTTTTAGGCTCTGGGGGCGGTTTTTTTTCTGGTTCAGGTTTTTTCTGCTCCTGCGGCGCTTCAACATAAGCAAAAATCTCTTGATCCTCTTCCTTATCCTTTATGGGCGTTGAGAACCATAGCTTGGCACCAACCACGAAGTATAGCAACATAGCGGCTACCGACATCCAAACCAAAAGTGGATCACGCGGTCCACTGCGACGCATATCAAATTCTGGTGGGCGCACGAATAGCATGAAATAGCGAACAGCACCAAATTTGATGTGTGCAATGTCACGACGGTCAAGTGATACGCTACCAGCACCATCGATTTTTTCGACCTTCCCACCGCGGCGAATGCGAGTGTCCATGCCGTCTAGTAATTTGAGCTTATATCCGCCGTTTGAGCTGAAGCGCGCAAGCGTGTGCTTGTGATTATGATTTTCACCACCAGCAATGAAATGGGCACCCGGCGTCACTCCAATCGTGACGTGATCGTAATCTTTAAATTGGGGATGAAATAGATCCACATTCAAAACAGAATCGCCCCAATAGGCTACCACTTCGAGAATCTCACCAGAGGGTCGCGCGTCACGGGGAGAAAAAAGCAATTGCTTCTGTGTACGGCGTTCGTCGCCTTGCTTCATGGTTGGTTGTTGAACCGTCGCCTGCCCTGGAGCTGAGTAGCCATCACTAGAGGTCCGTGCAGGTACATTAGCATCAGGCAATCTTACCGTATCTGCCAGGGACTTTACTTTCAACGATTCACGCTCGGTAGCCGTCTGAACGACTGTCGTGCCTGGTATTGGGGGCGGCGGAACAAATTGAGCTTGTTCAGCAAACTCAATGGTAACGCTTCCGATCGTGATAATATCACCAGGTTTTACCGGAGCCTCCACGTCAATCAGAACACCATTGACTTTAACTCCGGTCTCACTGCCCACATCTGTCACAATCCATTTGCCTGGATCGGTCTCTTCAATCAATGCGTGGATTGGATCAACACCAGGAGCTCTGAGAACAACGTGATTTGACGGCAGAGTTCCCACCATCAATCGACTCTGATCTACGGGTACTGTGCGAAGTAACTGTCCAGGAATCTGGAATCGCAACTCAAATGACATAGGAAACCTTTACCCACGACATAATTCACGGTGACCATCACGACGAGATCACCCGGTACTCAATCCAAAAGCAAAACCGAAACTAATATCAAATCCCAACTTTCTTATATTATCCCACAACTTATCCCTGACTCCAAAGATCGGAGGCTTATTAGGTCAAGGTTTTTTGGGAGGTTCCTGACTGGAACCTCCTGCACTTGGACTCGAACCGTCTGCCGGCTTTGCGGGCTGAGGCTGACCTGCCGGAACCTTCGCCTTTTCCGCTTGCTCCTTAGCTTTGCGCTCCTCGGACTCTTTCAAAGACTTCAGCTGGGCTGCGCGCGCCTCTTCAGAGTCAATCGCCCCTAGCAGCTTGCCAGCCTTCTCGTCCCAGACGGCTGCGCCTCCCGATACAGAAAGTGCCCTATTGAGATAATCACGGGCCTTCTTGTAATCCCTTTTACCTTGCCATGAATTTATGCCGCAGTTGATCAACGTTGGTTTATGCTTCGGATGCTGCGAAAGAACTTTTTCACATGCCGCGTCGGCTTTATCAACGTCTCCCTCAAGTCTGAGAACCGAAACTAGACCCGACATCACATACCAATCATCTTGCATCCCACCGAGAGCTCGTTTTGCAGTTGCTACGTCGCCACCTTGAAGAGCCAGGAAACCGATATTCATGAGTGCTGGCTTATATTCACTATTAACAGCAAGCGCCTCTTTGAATAGTACGATTGCCTCAGGAATGCGCTCCATTCTGATCGCAACGACACCTTTGGCGTTAATCGCCGAGGCACGTATCGTTGCGTTTTTGGATTTAAGCAGCTTATCAAGCCAAAACTCAGCGAAAGCAAGCCGACCGGTCTGAACCCCAGTAAGCCCGAGCTCCAGCTGAACAAGTTCGGGGATATCCCTGTCCACATTCTTTGACATTTCCAAATCTGCAATCTGCCGTGCCTCAGCCATGACATCGTTCACGCCACGGCCTGCCATGCGATTTGCAGAAATGGTGGCTGCGAGTGTATTGATGTCTTTAGACTTGCCAGATCCGTGTTGAGACGCAAAGTCCGCAGCACGACTTTTATCGATGTGCTTGGATGTAAAAACATTATTGGTCACACTTGTGGTCAAAAACCTTCTATCGCCAGAAAGCGAGGTTGCGCCAGAGTCTTCCTTGGCTTCACTTCCGCTTGCGGAGACGGGTTCACTCGTTTTTCTTGCTTGTTTGTTATCAGAACACGAATTCAACAAGCTTAAAACCAGACTGCAGACCATAGAAACTTTGACGGTGCAAACTAATCGTGAATGAATCAGCATTACTCACCTGCCTTTCCGCTCTGCACAGCTTGCATGAGCGGAGCAGCCACTTCACTACCGATGAAGTCAGGCATCAACGCCACATCTTCAAAACTTAATTTCTGCCCGGAAATTCTTGCGAGGCCAGACACAGCCCTTCCACTCCATTCGTTGTAAACCGAGAACTTCTGGATCGACTCAATCGCAAACTGATAGTACTTCTTAGCCTCAGCCCTCTGCGCTTGCGCTTGGGGAGCAAGCTCAGCCTTAACTGCGTCTATCGTCGCCCCTTCAATGCCGGGTGGATTTTCGAGATCCACAGCTAAAAGCTCACGGGCGTAACCTAATTGGTAAAGTGCAGCTACACCCCAAAATGCGTCTTTGGTCGCGAGCACCTCGTTATAAGCCTTATCCACCTCAGGGATAAGACCGGCCTTGCGTTGAATGGACTTAATCAAGTTTTCCAGTGTGCCGCCTACGAGCTTAGTGCCTGCGTACTTAGGCATGATGATATTTTTGCTGTTGAACACCAGTTCTCCCACGTATCGACTGGCTTCCGCACCCACCTTGCCACCTGCTTTGCGATAGGAAGCAATCATCTCGGTTGCCGCTTGTTGAGCGGCCTGCCCCTTACCATTGGCTGCGTTGTATATGCGGTGAAATGCGATGATACGCTCTTCGGGCGTCAGGTTGAACTTGAGATATCCCTGGGCTAGAAGCTGCTGCATTTTAGCATAATTTCGGGAGTATTCTGCTTCGCGGACCATGCGATCAATAAATCCCTTTGCCCCCTCTGCATCGAGTTTGGCTAGCGTCATACAGGTTCCAAACGCCTTCTCTTCAGCCATTGCCACCTGTAATTCACAGGCGCGACCAATAACTGGGAGCGAGTTTTTATCCTTTGGATATTTGTTCGCGTACGCCAAGTAGTATCCAGATGCGGTGCCGTATTCAAGTCGCTTATCGGATAACTTTGCAATCTGA
Organism: Pseudobacteriovorax antillogorgiicola; assembly: GCA_945897695.1. GTDB lineage: Bacteria > Bdellovibrionota_B > Oligoflexia > Oligoflexales > RGVZ01 > CAMDKS01. The sequence goes on from CAMDGW010000117.1 coordinate 4,670, forward strand.
AGAAGAGCTTCCTGGTAGCCCTCCGACTTGGGATAATTTTTTACGACTGCGCTATAGGCAGCGATGCCAGCCCCAATCATCCCTGCCTTAATATAGTCAACGCCTGCGTTGTACATTAACTTATCCGCATCAGGGGCATTTAGATTTTTCTTGGCTTGATCCTCGTAGGCCTTGGCCCGTTTTGCGACATCACTGATCTTTTTGATCTCATCAATTTCTGCACCACGTTTTAGGCCACGAAGTTTTTCACCAAGTTTACCCTTCTGATACGCGGGGATCTTCAAAAGTGATTCTGCAACTTGCACCAAAGACTTGGTGTCGCCACCGTAAAGCGGAATAAGCCACTCGACAGCTTCAGGACCAATTTTTTCATTCGAATATTTTTGAGCAACACTAAATAAGAGCTTCTTTGAGTGCTCTTTATCGCCATTGCGATAATAGATAGCAGTGACGTAAATATCACACTCTTTGGTCGCTTTTTTGTCTTCTGAATACCACTTTCCGTATTCGCTACATGCCTGAACGTATGCCGTTGCCCGCGGAGAAAGTGGACGAGCCGGTTTTTTGAAATCCGGAGTCACTTTCAGGAGCACCTTATACTCTGGCTCAAAATCAAGACCGTAACTATCCAGCATATAGCGAGCAGAGTCTTTGTGAATACTCACAATTTTGTTAGCAGGCGGAACAATCTGAACAGCTTTCTCTTTGCCCAATGCCGCCACCTCAAAGTAATACTTCCCAGCCTCGCGGTACTTTTTCTGTGCAAAAAGAATATCTGCAATATTAAACTTGATTTCAGGCATCTCCTTGGCATTAGGATAATACTTGAGGAACATCAAATATCCCTTGAGCGCCTCTGCGTAAGTTGCATCGTTATCATCTTTTTGACCGGATTTGTGCAAAACCTTAGCGTAGTAGATGATCGTGTCCTTGATTTTAACCTGAGTACTATCCACTAGGGTTTGATCACCTTTGTTGGCCGAAGCCCATGCACTGCCAACACCGTAATTACGAGGAAAAGCCTCCAGCTCCTTCCACATATCTGCAAACTTATTCAGGTCAAAGTATAGCGAGATAATATCCTTCTGTGCGTCAGGCGTGTCCGGATTGTTGGGAAATAATTGCTGATAGCGTTTATAAACACGCACGGCCTCTGCAAATTTACCAGCATCAACCAAGGCGGCACCCAGCTGGTTCAGAAATTTTCCAATGTATTTTTCCCCACCATGCTGCCGGTAGTAGGTGATCGCAGTTTCAACTTGCTTGATCTCAACCCAAGCAAACACCATGTCCTTAAGACCTTCTTCTTTCAGCTGATTAGCATCCTTAGCCTTGCTCGATGCTGCGACGTCGACGGTTTTTTTCCAGTAGTTCAAAGATTCGGGATAATTTCCAAGGTTGTAGGAACACCAACCAAGCTTAAACAATGACCATCCAAATCCACGACTCGTCTTATACCGCAAAGCCTGTTTGTAGTTATTGGTTGCCGCTCGGTAGTCATGTTTTTCAAAGAAAAAATCACCTAGTTGAAAATATGCCTCACCAGCCTTATCACTGTTTGGATATTTCTGAATAAGATCACTGTAGATGCGAGCACTTTCTTTTTCTTGACCGAGATATCCCAAGGCTAATCCTTGATTGAACATCAATTCGTCAGCGTTCTTTGTGTTAGGGAACTGCTTCAATACATAGTTTGACTTGGCAGCCACCTGCTTCCAAACACCTTTTGAGGTGCTATTATTCAGCTGCGGCGATTTGCCTTTTCGTCCTGCACGCTCCCATGCCGTATAGGCTTGGTCATAGCGACGAAACTCAGCATTTGCTTCGTAAGAAGCGTTTTCTACATAAAGGTTTACCAAACGATTCAACATCTGAAGCCTAGCTGAAGATTTGGCCGGCAAAGTCTTTTCGGTCTTGTCGTAGAACTGAATCGTACGTTTTATCTCAGATGAGAGTTTTCCTTCTGCCGCCATCACGAAGGCTTCACCACGACTCATACTGGGACCACTAGCCTTGGCAGCGCCGCCGGCGTCACGTTTTTGTGTTTTCAGAGCTGAGAGGTTTACTTCACGATGATTTTTTTCGCGAGCGTCTTCGGCCGCTGATGCTGGCAGACTAATCAAACATGAAGCCATCAACAGGTTTCGAATTGTTGTGATGCTTGCCATTATCATCCTCTCTAACTTTATCCACAGTTGAAACCGGAAACTCAGATGGGGCTAAAGTTTCACTTCTTTGGCTGATTGCCAGGCACGCCGCATTTGTCGCCGATATTATAGACGTAATACCCCAACTCGTCCTCCCAGTATTCGCCAACAAACGGCCAATACTCGAGTTGCTGGTTAACGATACTTTCCAATGATTGAAGACCACCAATAAACACTTTACGATCATTTGCCTGCGTCACATTCAGTGTCCGCCGGATTGCGTCGACACGCCCTTCAAACATTTCAGCCTGAATGAGTTTCGTTTGGTTTGATAGAGCCCTCAGGTATTCATGAGCTGCAGCAGCCTGATCATAAAGCTTGTCACCTGAGTCGCTACGGGCTACCTGCTTTTTCTTATTGAGGAAGTCCTTCAGTTCTTCGCTGAGACCAGTACTACCCCACTTACCGCCCATGCTTCCGAGTCTCGCAAGCTCCCCATCAGAGTAACGGACAGCTTGAAAGGATTCCTTGTACGCGTCCGATCGACTGAGAGAATCGAGAATTGCCCAAGCACTTCGATAACTGTTTAAGGAACCATTACGATAGTCATAAACAAGTT
>CAMDGW010000118.1 GCA_945897695.1 Pseudobacteriovorax antillogorgiicola
AGGCTGGTCTGGACACTCAACTGATGGAGACGGTTTTTTACGGGGTCTTGAGCGGATAAATGCATCTCTTACCGACTTCGATATGGTGATCATACTGGGCAATGGCGGTGCTGCACAGGCCGTGCTAGCGGCCGTTACCTGCTCGACTGTCGACCGACCACTTCCTTTTGTGATTCACCGTCGGTCTCCGATTAATGATTCACGCATGTTCGTTTCGGCTAGTGAAGTTGTAGTTCAAATGCTGACATTCAGGGATTTGTCACCTGCATCATTCATCGACACGATGAAATGCTCTGCCGGTCTTCGTCGCCTTATCATTCAGGCGACGAGCGCACCAAAGCAAGGTGACTCCATGAAAGATCTCATTCCCGCTCTTGATTACATGTCTCAAGAGGATTTACTGGTGGACCTAATCTACGATAAGCCAAGTGATTTGTACTTTGCAGCCGTCGCACGTGGGCTTCGCTGCCAGGACGGCCTGCCAATGCTCATTGAGCAGGCTCGTCTAAGTCAGCATCTCTGGTGGGGAAAAGCAGCTATATATGACGATATGGTCGCCGGAATAAAAAAATCCGGAGGGAAAGGTTAACCCCTTACATCCGGAGCGCAATGATTTTAAACTCAGCGATTAAAGATTAAACACAAGATCCCTACGCTCGCCACCCACCATGATCTCGCGGGTCTCGGACTGACCACCTGCAGCCACAGTCAGCTTGTACATTCCCGGTTCGACAACAATGTGGAAAGTTCCGTCGGCCTTAACCGTATAGACGCGCCCAGCGTCAGTAGACTGTGCACCTTGGGAAACCGACGTCAAGGTTACCGTTCCCGCATCGGCCAATTTGCCACCGACTGATACATGAGCACGAACGCCGCTCTGTGAAAGACGATCAATCATAAAACTCCAGCCAGCACGGTTTTTTTCAACTGTTTTCTGACGCCAACTAAATGGCGGTTGAAAGCCTTGAGATGTCGAATTAACTTCAATCACGTAGGGAAGAACGTGATGTTCATTGTAGTACCAGTCAATATCGCCGCCATCCACAGCATACAAGAGCTCCCACGAGGTACCAGGATCATAACTGCCTGATGATCCATCCTTTGGAAGACGGCTAGCCAATTGGCGCCCAACTCCTTCGATCGTTTCACGGTCTGGCGTATGCTCGCCATCACAACCATAAGGGTAGATCACAAGCTCGCTATAGGAATGATAGCTGATGGAAAGTACTGGCTTGATGCGACCTACTAAGCTCATCATAGCCTGGGTTTCTGGCTCACTCCCAGCAGACGGGCCACGATAGGTATCACTATAGGAGCTACCACTGCTACCGTTACAAGTTCCCCAGGCATAGGGATAATTGCGATTGATATCGACACCATAACCTTCACGGGTGTTTTTACGCCACATGTTATTGGCAGTCCAAACTTTGTTGTTTCCGTCTGGGTTTACCATAGGAACAACCCAAATAGCATTACTGTTAACCCAATTCTGAGTTCTCGAGTTTGAAGCATAACTATTGGTTAGTTGATCAATGATATCGAGAGCAATTTCGGTGGTCATCACTTCGCGAGCATGATGCATCGCGTTAAAGAACACCACGGGCTCATTTTCCTCAACCTCAACATTATCGCTAATTTTAACTGCCCAGATATCACGCCCCTCATGACTTTTCCCGATTGACTGCACAGAAACAATGCCAGGAAACCTTGATCGGTAGTCGTTAAGAATCGCTGTCAACTCAGTATAAGTGGTATAGCCAGAATCTGGGGCCACTTGAGGATCAATATTTTTTGTATTAACGATGGAACCAAGTTCCAAAGCCCGCAGTTCTGCCATCACGCCTTTGCCAATCACGACATCAACCGTGTGATGCTCCACGTCAACGCCAGCGATGTCATAACCTTCACTAATAAGATGACGTAAACCCACCGTGTAGTCTCTCAGCTTGAGAGTCACAATCGATGCCTCGCCGCCCTCAAGATGAGTACCAACGTGAGCATTTGCTGTGAAGCTAATGGCTCCGAACATTACCCCGAGAATTGTGTGTTTAATAAAATTAACTTTGCCACGTACCTGTGTCTTCATGCGCGTACTCCTAACGCCCGATGTTGATTGCCTATGATCTGGCCAAATGCCTGATTCAAGACTAAACTCTAGTTTACCGGGTCAGTGAAATGGCCGTCAAATTTTTGACCCAATAGGTTTCATGAAAAATTCTAATCTAGCCGCTAACGCCCTAATTGCCGAGATTGACAAAATTGCGGCCGCTTATGGCTTGATATTTGTCGGTATTTCAGACCTAGACATGCACTTGGAGGCCATCCGCTTTAACGAGTGGATTGCGGAGGGACGCCAAGCTGGAATGGACTGGATGGAAAAATATCCTGATATCCGAGCCAAACCGAACCGACTTCTTGAAGGTGCAAAATCGGCGCTGATTTTCGCTTTCCCTTATTTTTTAGGGGATCGTTGGAGCCGAGGTAAACTTGAGCCAAGCCCAAAAGTAGCACAGTATGCTCGTCTGCGGGATTACCACAAATTCTTGCGCAGTAAACTGACTGGAGCGCAACAAGGCCTGGCTGACCTTCTTGGTAGCGATCACCGGTTTCGTATTGCCATTGACTCGGCGCCAGTGCTTGAGCGGGCATTAGCTGCCAAAACCGGCTCCATGTTTATTGGCAAAAACACTTGTGCCATTGACCCAAAGCGGGGAAGTTTTTTTCTACTGGGAGAAATTCTAACCACATGGTTTGACCCGCAGCTCGCAAAATCTGAACCGTCGACTCATTCAGAGCGGAAGGACTCTGGTGGATGCGGCACGTGTCGGCGCTGCCAGGTTCACTGCCCCACCGGCGCTTTAGATAAAGACTATCAAATAGACGCCAGAAAGTGCCTTTCCTATTGGACTATAGAAAATCGAGGAGAAATCCCGACCGAGTATTGGCCATGGATCGCCAGGTACATCTTTGGATGCGATATATGCCAACTTGTTTGCCCTTATAACCGAGGAATAACAACCTCTGAGGAAAGTAAATCACTTATGAAAATAGAGGACTTCGATCTATTTGAGGTGGCCACGATGGATCAGGAAAAATATGAAATTATTTTTGGTGGAACACCGATGACCAGGGCCAAGCGTTCTGGTTTACGCCGCAACGCCATCATTGCGGCGGTCGTTCGAGGCGAGTCAAAGACCATTCAGATCCTAGACATCCTCATGACAGATGACGATCCTATCGTCAGTGCGACTGCCAAGACAGCTAAATTTTTTATAAAAAACAACAAAAACAGCTGATAAATTTCACAATATCAGCACAGTGCGTCAACTCAATGAGGCATCGGCTAAAGATATCCTGAACCGTGTCGATTCATCATAAAGATGAATTACTTACACGGGAACCCACTATGAAATCTATCTTTTTTGGATTTGCACTGGCTGCGCATTTGATGTCTTGTCAAACCATTCAGTCAGAACAGCGGTTTCAGATGACTCCTTCCCTGCGAGACAGCTTGGTTCACTGTAGCTTGCAACTACCGTCTGAACCACAAAATATCCTAACGGTTGAACTGAGCTTTCCCGCAACGTCTGACCATGCTGCATCTTTGAATTTGAAACTTTCTCAGGAAACATCCTATCGGCAAATAAGCGCCGTAATCACCGAGGATGGCACGGTAACTTTTAATGCGTCAGAAAAAGACCGACTTTTGGTCTCACTGATGGGCAAGCCCAAAGTTTCACATTTAGACCGAGAAAAAGACACATCTTCGGCAACACCGTGCATTCAGCTTGTTGTCAGTACAAACAACCAAAAGCCGGCGAATTGTCAGGCCGTTGGCACACCCGCCGAGGGGTGGTATCAAGCCGGAAAAGTTATTCAGCATTCTCACTCGTGCAGCTCTGAACTTCTAACCTGCGGCTCTGCCCCACAAAAAGGATGGTATGTTCAAAAGAAAACGAACAAGAAACTTCTTAAGCAAGAAGAGTGTGGTCGGCAACGATCTGGCCTCCTATGTAAGACTATGGGGCAAGTCACAGGATGGTACAGGGACCAGGACCTGATCTCAGTAGATGACAGCTGCATGAGGAAATCTGTCGAATGCAACGGGATCGGCACGACTAGCGAGGGCTGGTTTACCTATGAAAAGACCTCTCCGCAGCTTTTGGTTGCAGACACCTGCCAGTCTAGTCGCAATATATCTTATCTTTCGCACTGAAAGATTGTGCGTCTCTCCAGAGCGGAATCAGCTGCCTGAGGAGTGTTTCCGCTTGTAGGACTGATAATTGCACGGATTTATCACTTTTTGCCTTGGACGGATCAGGATGAACTTCAAGAAAGTACCCAGAGATATATCCCGTCGCCGTTGCAGAACGAGCAAGAACTGGTGCGAATCGGCGATCACCACCTGAAGTTTTTCCCCCATCAGACGTCGCCGGTAGTTGAGTTGAGTGCGTGATATCAAAAATCACTGGGACGCCGGCCTCTGCCATGATCGGAAATGAACGCATATCTACCAATAGATTGCCATAACCGAAGCTAGCCCCACGCTCCGTAAGGGCGACACGCAGCGGAAGTTTTTTTGCAGCACAAGCAGCACGAGCTTTATCAACTGCATTCAGCATAGCTGACGGCGCGACCATTTGCCCTTTCTTGATATTGACCATGCGACCTGTTTCGCAGGCCGCCACTAGCAAATCAGTCTGACGACATAAAAAAGCTGGAATCTGTAAAACGTCCACAACATCGGCGCATGCTTTTGCCTGGTAGGACTCATGAATGTCTGTGAGCACAGGCACGGAATATTTTTTCTTAATCTGATCAAACCATTTCATCGCCTGATCCAGCCCAGGTCCGCGATAGGAGTCAACAGACGTTCGGTTTGCTTTGTCGAAGCTCGCCTTGAAGGTAAGATCAAAATCCAGCTCGTTTGCTAGTTTTGTTAGCGGCTGCACAACTGCCTCTAAAAGTTCCAACGACTCCGCTACACACGGACCTGCATACACAATTGGCCTTGTAATTCCTGAGACTTGCATTTCTGACCTCCCCAACTCCAAATGCTATATCAGAAAAGATCCTAAAGCTCCTTGACTAAATGAAGCGTCACATATAGAAAAACTGCTCACTTTTGCCGGACGGCGCTTTAGCTCAGTCGGTAGAGCAATGGATTGAAAATCCATGTGTCCCCAGTTCGATTCTGGGAGGCGCCACCACTTCCCCCTCAACAGGGCTTTTGGATCTTGCAAAAGTAGTGAGTTAGATCCATTTATCGTTAAGGTATCTCATGGAAACCCTCGTCACCGCTGTTCACATTGTAGTCGCTATTTTCCTTGTACTTGTAGTCTTGGTCCAAGCGGGCAATGCAGGTGGTGTTGGAGCAGCCTTCGGCGGCGGAAACTCTTCCGGTGTATTTGGTGCCACAGGAGCCAACCAGTTCCTGAGTCGCCTGACTTACGCAGCTGCCGGTGTATTCATGCTTACCTCAATCGTTTTAACTGTTATGCAAGGCAAAGCCGGAAAGACGGGCCTTCAGGAAAAACTTGAAGCCACGTCACCTGCAGCGGCAAGCGCAACACCTCCAGCGGCACCTGCGACTCCCTCAGAAACCGCAGCGCCAGCTCCTGCAGCAGTACCGGCTCCTACAGCCGTTCCTGAGCAGAAGTAAACTGGAAACCAAAATAGGCGTTTGGCCCTCATAGGCCAAAACCCAAACAAGCAGTCGTGGTGGAATTGGTAGACACGCATGTTTGAGGGGCATGTGAGGAGACTCGTGTGGGTTCAAGTCCCACCGACTGCACTTTAATCAAGACATCCTGTTCGGTATTTCACTCAAAGCATAGCGCTCGTTCGCAAGCTTTTCGTCAAAAGCCCTGTTGATAAGGCTCAGCAGCACATTCACGTGGTCAATCGATATAACATCAGACTGGTCAAGGGAATTAAGATCTACGCCCGTAAAATTCAGAGGACAAACGTCTCTACTTTCTGGGTCAGCACTCGCTTCCTCGTCTTTCCATGAAATCGGCATCCCGTGACTCCTACAGATTAAAGGCCGAACTTCGTAAATTGAGCATTGCCCTTCTTCGTCTAACAGTTCGCAGAAATGCGGATGCCGCAACATTTTCTCTCCATCCAGGATTTTCTGTAGTCGGCTAGGATTATCTGACAACCATCTCTCGATCCAACGGACCTCGACATTTGACACGGTCAACCCCGCAGCACAACAGCCATGACAGCCTTTCCTGCAGCTAAATTTATCTTGGTGGCGACTCTGTACCCGGCGGAACATCTCATCTACCTTTTCTAGAAGTTGAGTGTAGTTGGTATAGGGGTTATTCTTTTCCATGAGAATTCCTTTCACAGAGGGGAGACCGACCATGAATTCTTTGGTCTTTTCAAAGCCTCCGTCCATCTTTAAAAGCGCAATGCGCCTTTTGGCCGGAGGTGTGTTTGCCTTTTTGATTTATCAAGTCGCAATTCATTTTGCTACGGGCGATTGTACCAGTCTTCAGTCAGAAGTCCGTTCTAGAGGCCCAAGCATGTTGTTACTTTTATTCACGATGGCGACTATCTTTGCGATCGCAGGCCTTCCGGCCGCGATGATCGCCGCCATGACCGGCGTACTCATGGGTCCTGTTTCCGGCGCATCTCTAGCTTCCACCGCGCTGACACTCGGATCTTTAGTAGCCTGGAAATTGGCACGAATGCTTTTCAAGGACGGCACCTTACCCAAAGTGGTCGAGCAAAAACTACAAGGACCATGGATTGACAACATGATGGACCAGAAAACGGCCACAGGTTTTCACTGGATAACGTCAAACGCCATTGCAAGTCCGTTACCGTTCTCTTACTTTGCAGCTGTTACCGGCTCCAAAGTGCCGCACCTTAATCTCCAATCACTGATTGCAGGAATCTTCGCATCATCATTTTTTTATGTTGCAGCTTACGCTTTAGCGGGCGCAAGCATTGGGTGTGCGGCCATTAATCACGCTTTAGGTTTTGACGTATCGCAATATCGAACCATGGTCATAATCAGCTGCCTTTCATTGATACTACTGGCACGCTTACAGTCATGGTCACTTTACAGGAGCAAACTATGACGTCTGAACGCCGTTCCACTTCTCGATGCCCGATTTGCCAGGGGCCAGCTGTGTCTGATAAGAACCATCCGGAGGGAGTTCGCTGTCGCAATAGCGCATGCCGTCATAACCATCACACGACCGAGTGTCCTCGCTGCCGAGCCAAAGATATTGCTCAAGCAACTTGGCGAGATGATAAATGGAACTACACATGCTCCGACTGTGAGCATGTTTGGACTGTCTAGATTTATTTTAAATGGCCTGACTGTTAGCTACCAACAGTGTTGCCCATATCCATAATTGGCAGATACATCGCTATAACCAATACACCAACAACGGATCCA
>CAMDGW010000119.1 GCA_945897695.1 Pseudobacteriovorax antillogorgiicola
CTCCAAGTGCGGCGTCACCAGACGTATTTTCTACGTTGGATCCTGAATTGCCATTCTTGGCAGCTCCAAAGTTTTCGCTACTGCCGCCCTCGACGGCGTTATTCATAGATTCGCCTTGCGTAGCGCCTTCGTTTCCACCACCTTCTCCATTTAGAGAAGCGTTGCTTGATTTGTCGCCCTGGCCATCTTGACCTTGCGCGCCTTCAACGGGCTCAGCTTGCTGGCCGCCTCCGCTATCGCTAGCACAACGAAAGGTTAATATCGATGTGACTAACAAAGCCACAGGCAATAAAAACAATTGACGATAAGCTCGAATGGATAACATATGTCGGTCCTCCCAAGGAACTCGCGCTGGAGTCTAACTTAAGTCATATCGACAAATATTCAGGGTACGTGAGAAAAAAATGCCCATACCCATCGACAATGGGATTGTGCAATTCACAAAAATTTGCTGATTGCTCTGTTTCGTTAAACGCTTACGACGGTATTATTTCAAAGGTAGGTTTGCCATCGGTACCCAAGTCTACTTTGATCTTCCCACCGTTTTTGCTGATTTTTCCAAACAACAGCTCATCGGAAAGGGGCTTTTTAATTTGATCCTGGATAACTCTTGCCAAAGGGCGAGCGCCGTAGGCGATGTCATACCCCTTATCTGCAAGCCAGGATTTTAGTTTCTCAGAGCAAATGAGCTCGATGTTACGAGCATGCAATTTGCTAGTGACTTCTCCGAGGAACTTATCAACCACTTTTAGCACAATGTCGCGAGGAAGCGGTCGGAACGTGATGATACCGTCAAGTCGATTACGAAATTCTGGAGAGAACATGTCTTTAACTGCCCGCAGTTCATTTTCCTCTGAAGCCAGCGCGGGGCGTCCAAAGCCAATATTTCCCTGGAGTAAGTCCCTAGCCCCTGCGTTAGTCGTCATAATAATGATGGTATTACGGAAGTCAGTTTTACGACCGTTATTGTCAGTTAGGGTTCCATGATCAAATACCTGTAGCAAAATATTTTGCATATCAGGATGAGATTTTTCTATTTCATCAAGAAGCAATACTGCGTGGGGTGACTTGTTGATCGATTCCGTCAGGAGTCCGCCTTGCTCGTAGCCCACGTAGCCTGGAGGTGCTCCAATCAATCGGCTGACGGCGTGGCGCTCCATATACTCTGACATGTCAAAGCGGATAAACTCGATACCAAGCACCTGTGCAAGCTGTTTGGCCACTTCGGTTTTTCCGACGCCGGTTGGTCCTGCGAATAGGAAGCTTGCAATTGGTTTGTCGCCACTGCCAAGGCCTGCACGGGACATCTTGATCATATCAGACACAGCCTCAACTGCCTGATCTTGCCCAAAGACTACAGATTTCAATTTGCTAGCCAGATCCTTGAGCTCACGGCGAGCAGAGCTTGAAATTTTTTCGGCGGGAACACGCGCCATCCGTGCGATGACTTTCTGAACATCTTCAACCGTTGTCCGCTTAGGTTTTGGAGCATCTTTGCCGTGTCCCTTGAGGGCGAAGCTGGCTCCAACTTCGTCAATTACGTCAATAGCCTTGTCTGGCAGTTTCTTATCTCGAAGATATTTTACAGATAAGTCGACGGCAGTTTTTAGCACCTCATCCGGAAACTTAACATGGTGATGGGTTTCATAGTGGCTACGAAGCCCTTTTAATATCTTTACCGTGTTGTCCATGGAAGGTTCTTCCACGTCAATCTTTTGAAATCTTCGGCTAAGTGCGGCGTCGGACTCGAAGTGCTGGCGGAACTCCTTAAAAGTCGTGCTGCCTATACATCTGACATCACCGTTACTCAACGCTGGCTTCAGTAAATTGCTGGCATCCATCGTTCCACCGCTGACCTGACCAGCTCCGACGACTGTGTGAATCTCATCAATAAAAAGAATTGCATTTGGATGTTTACGAATTGCACTAACGACGCTCTTAAGTCGCTGTTCAAAGTCGCCTCGAAACTTAGTTCCCGCAAGGAGTGAACCCATATCTAGGGAATAGATGACGGCATTTTTCATTGGCGCAGGTATGTCACCCTGTGTGATCTTCCAAGCGATCCCTTCGGCAATGGCAGTTTTACCGACGCCAGGGTCGCCTACCAAAAGAGGGTTGTTTTTCCTTCTCCGACAAAGAACCTGAACGCAGCGATCGATCTCGTCTTCTCGCCCTACCAATGGATCAATTTTCCCAGCTTTTGCCTTCTCGTTCAAATTGACCGCCCAGGCCGACAGAGGGTCCTTAGAAGATTTGCCTCCTGTTTCGTCCTCCTGGGGTGATTCAATGCGCCGCGAGCTATTAGCGTCACTGTCTTCGGACTCTTCAGAACCCGTCATGAGCTTGTCCTGGTCTTGACCTAACTCATCGGGAAGTTTTGCTAAGCCGTGAGAAACGTAGTTAATGATGTCGAAGCGAGTGATGCTTTGTTGCTGGAGGATGTAAACTGCAAATGAGTCGCGCTCACTGAACATGCTAATGAGAATGTTTTCACCACGGATTCTGTCTTTGCCAGCTGCACGAACATGCTGTGCAGCTCTTTGGATCACTCTTTGAAACCCAACTGTAGGCTGCGGCATTTGACCGGCTCTCAGCATTCCCGTTGGAATGTGTTCAGAAAAAAAGTCTTCCAACTTACCGCGGGTGACTTCGATGGATCCCCCGCAGGCCCGGATGGCTTTGACTGCGGATTCATTTTGGAGAAGTGCAAACAAGATGTGCTCGATGGTCACATATTCATGCCCTCTGCGTGCAGCTTCACTTACTGCAAGATTCAAGCTGATTTCGAGGTCGTGACTAATCATGATCGCCTCCTCAGGTGTCTTTGTGCCGCGCAGAAATAAATAAAACCATCAATTAAACCTTCTCCATCGAACATTGCAGTGGGTGCTCATTTTCGCGAGCGCACTCCATAACCAATGAAACTTTTGTTTCTGCGATCTCAAATGGATAAACTCCGCAGATACCAACTCCTTTGTGGTGCACGGCAAGCATAACCTCTGTCGCGGCACCCCTATCTTTTGAAAAATAGGTTTCAAGAATCATCACCACAAAATCCATCGGTGTAAAATCATCGTTGTGAAGTAAGACCCGATAAACTGATGGTGGTCTTACCTCAACTTTTCGCTCTGTAACGACTGATGTACCTGAACCAGGTTCATCCTGGCCATCCGACGGTTTACCCATGACAAAATCAAACGCCACTTAAGAACACCTCGTCTTTTGGGGTATGAACAAACACCTTCCCCTGTCATCTATAATAGTCGGAAATGCGTGTAATTTCCTGTTCGATCTTCAAAAAGATGAGTCCTAATCGCTGGTTGTCAAGGGGAGTTGCCTAAGAGGTTAGATTTATTTGCTTAATGCAGGATGCGCATGGAAGATAGCGATAAGCGCCTAATTTCAGTGCAACCATTTAATGGTTGACGGTTAGTGTCTACATGGATCATTTGCCTTCGCTGGCTTCCAGCCGAATCACCACGCGCCGGTTGGCTGCTCGTGAGAGTTCAAGGTCTTTTCCTAGGAGGCCAAGAACTGATTTTTTTGGCTGCGTGTGAGCTAAAGCTAGAACGCTCATGCGGTCTTCGCGCACCCCCCTAGCGGCAAACTGACGCATTAGATAGATTCCTCGTGAAGCACTGAGTTCCCAGTTTGAAGCAAACTTCTGACTTTTGATCGGAACGTCGTCAGTATGGCCTTCAATCTTGATTTTGTAGCGATCTGGAGACGAAGCAATCACCTTCATGACCTGGCCGACAATACCGGAAAATTGTTGGTTTCCTTCCGCAGACCCGGCGGAAAAAAGTAGGCCGTCTTTGAACTCTACGACGACTCCGCTAGTATCCATTGTGACCTGTGCATTTTTATCTAGATTCAGTCGTTTGATTTCGTTGTCGATCCGCTTTGACACAGCAGTCATTGAATCTTTTTTCGATTCAAACTTATTCGTCTGGACGGCCTCACGAAGGACGTCTGCCTTTTGTTGGTTTACGGTTGAAAACGAAAGCTGCAGGATGAAAAAGCTCATGAGAATTAGTGACATGTCAGAGAATGACATGAGCCAGAGTCCCTCGTCTTTTTTTCTTGAAAATTTTTTTATAGGTATGGCTTGTCCGTAGTCAGCGGTTGCCACGTTCGCGTCAGCTTGTGACTGCGCATTGGTCATGATCAGGATGCCCCTTTAATAGGTTGGCCGCCTGTCGGCTTGGATGCATATGTTTTCATGATGTCCTTCATGTGGACACTGGATTTCTTGCTCTTAATATTGACCATACCTTCAAGTACCATCATGTCGATCTCAAGGTACTTCTCTGCTTCGATGTGAATTTTTTCGCCCCAAGGTCCATAGATGATCGTTCCGAGCATCAATCCATAAAGTGTGGTGATCAAAGCGAGCGCCATGCCGCCACCTAATTTTGATGGGTCATTCATATTGGATAACATTCCAATTAAGCCCATTAGCGTGCCTATCATGCCCATGCCTGGGCAGAGCTTTGACATGTTTTCAAACAAACTTACAGCCAATGCCATCTTTGATTGTTTTGCATTGATTCTAGCCATTAGATTGTGTCGAATTTCTTCTGTTCGAAAATCGTTGATTATTAGTGAGAATCCATCACGTAGCATGTCGTACTGCATGCGGTCGCGCAGGGGAACCAGCGCGCCCAGTCCCTCAGTGCGAACAATTTGCGAGGCCTTCGTAAGAGCATTGATGATTTCAGTCTGATGCTGTGCATGGCGGCTGAACATGGAGCTCATGAGCAGTTTTATACCAACGATTAAATCACTGAGATTATGCGAAAGCAGCATCACCGATGGCGGACCAATACCCAGTAACACTAAGGCGGCGGGATCCCAATAGCCGTGGAATTTCATCGCTGGATGACTTAGGGCATACCAAATCGCGAATGCAATTCCAGATAGTCCCAGCAATTGTGACATGATGACGTTCCCCCATTTCGTTTAGAGTCATTTGTCTCCTAACTAAATTTTAGATGCGTATTTGTATGCGGTCACCGGGCAAAAACTGCCTGCTATAGCTGTTCTGCGGAATGTGGGAAATTTTACCCATGCTTGTTAGGCGTCTTTGATTGCTTAAAAAAATAATTTGAAATGAGTTTAGTCCCTGCTAATGTGTGGCTTTTTCAGTTCGTAACGAGGTTCATATCTTCATGACTCAAATGAGAGACTGCAGGTTTCCCAATTCAGCAAATCTGTTTTCTTTTTGTAAAATTGTACTTTCCTCAAAATTTGGCAACTCGCGTGTGATTGATCAAGATGTTGGTCAGATTCTTGACTTTGATCCTGCGGATTGCAGCCATTGGAAGCGAGGTCGGAAGAGTATTCGCTCGTTTGACGAGATCCAGGCTATTGCTAAGAAGCTTGGCGTGGATGAACAGATTGTACTTGATGTGGCTAGAGGAAAGATGAGCGCCTCCGAGGCGCTGCTTGAACTTCAGTGTTACAGCTTGACCTCTTCATACGTGGAGCTGCTCGCAGTTCTGCGAGCACAGAGCCAGATTAATGGAAGTGGCCGCTGGACTCCAGATACTTTCAAATTTCTGCAGGACTATCTGCATGTGGTCGAAAATAAGATCGACACCGTGGTAACGGAAATTCATAAGCGAATTAACTTTCAGGAGGCTCCGCTTTTTTTTCCTGCAGTGTGTCTGGCTTATCCAGCAATCAAAATATTTGATAGTGAAATTCGTGTTTCAGGAGGTGCGATCGCACTGGATTTAGCTCCTCGCGCCTTTCGTGGACCCGATGGAGCGATGGTAATTCATGTTTTACGAGAGGCTACCAATCTACCGCGAATCCGCTTTCTTCTTGCTGAAATATTGAGCTCCTATTTCTTATCTGATTTACCTGAGCCTGGTGTTTCCCTTCTTTTAGCGGAGCAGGGGAAGGTACTTGAAAGGTTTGTTCAGTCAGCGTTTGCAGGTCGACTTCTTGTGCCAGCCGATCTTGTTAAAGCTGAGCTGCAGAATGTCGATCTCCGTAACGATCTTATTTCCCAACTTGCTGAAAGATTTTGGGTGAGCCGAAACGTCATCAACAGGCGGCTCAAAGAAATTATTGCGGGCAAGATCGTTTGAATTAGGGTAGGGGTTAAATGGTAGCGTTACGGCTGCCAATTTACTTAAATGAATAAGGCTTCCCATCCGGCATGGAAATCCACTGCTCTGGTTTCAACTCGATCAGCTTAGTATCGCCAAGTTTACGATTCATTGTGAAAGACTCGGCATCTATCTCGCGTTTTCGACATTTTTCAATTTTGTACATTCTTGAGTAAAAAGTGACAAGTTTGCCCTCGACTCCTTTGCAGGCCTCATCCACTGGGATGATGTCAACCCCAGCTGAACCTTCCAGCAGCTTTGCAAAGTCTTTGTCAATGATGGAGGCAATATCTCGGCCATGGCGAATGGACCAGAACTCTTTCGATGTCAGTGCGAGGACTTCCCCATTTTTTTGGCCGCGCTCTTGGCGATGCACAAGCAAGGTTTCGTAGTCAGGGATCAGACGACGCACGCAATTTTCTACGTAATAAATATCGGTATAGGAAAAGGTCACGTATTTTTTGTTGAAAGTAGCACAGGGTCTCTCTTTTACTGATACTGTGTCCCAAGTTGGGCCAACTGGGATGGCAGCAACATCGGTGGCATCTACTTCAACTACAGTTGTGCCCTGGCGCGTCAACTTAAAAATTTCCTCTTGGTCCTGAACTAGATGTCGCGTGCAATGCCGTAATTTATAGATTTCACCATAAACAGAAATTAATTTGTCCTTATACTTAGCGCATGCCTTCTGGGTTTCCAAGAGACTGAACTCTTTGGGTGCAGGAGTGTCTTCTTCTTTCGGGCGTCGAATAATATTCTCATCATCTTCGTCCCGTGGTTTGCTAGAAGGTTGTGAAGATGTCATAGCAGTCTGTGGGTTAGGATCGGATTGATCCTGGGCATAGACGCTAAATGCCGCCACGGTGCTTGCCAGTCCTAGTGCAAGATTCGCCAGTTTTGTTGACTTTGGTCGCATCATATTCATCCCCCTCCATTATCCCGTTGATCCTTCGGCACAATTTTCCGAGACTTTTGCGATATTACAAAAAAAATTGAGATTTTTCTCTAAGTTATTGAAATAAATGGGTTGAGTTTGGATTTTTGGTTGTAAAACAAAAGGCCGAAGGCCATTGCTTTGGGCAATTGGACTTCGGCAAAATGGAATTTAAAAGGAATAACTTGGGGCACGCGACCGACTAAGTCATCATATTAGCGTTGCGC
>CAMDGW010000120.1 GCA_945897695.1 Pseudobacteriovorax antillogorgiicola
ATGGGCTATTACAGAAATACCACGCGCATACAGGAATGGGGTAAACTGGTTGTATAGATTACAAAGTAACATCTGGGTTACGGTAACAGTTACTTATGGCTCAAAACGGCAAAACATCGCCGGAACGCGATGCGACCCGGCGACGCCACATTATTTGTTAAACCTGCCTGTGGTCATGCTTTTAAGCCGCTACGACCCGAGGATCACAGCAGCTCCAGTGCCATAGATCGCGCCGTAAGCCTGAGTCTCTAATGACCTGCCAGGCGCACAAGCTCCTGCACCCTCTAAAAAAGCAAGAGCTTTGAGACCCATGTCCACCTTTGCTGCCCGGCAATAGTCATCTCTCATTTTTGCAAGGGCCAACCAGTCGCCAGCATTCATGAGGGCCAGTATTTTCTTATTCCATTCGTCATCTTTTGAATCTCGTATGTGATCTTCTCGGTAGTCGATCTCTGTTGTGAAATATCGACTTGAAAGACCAGACACCACGACGATCGCCGTCGTTCCGGCGAGAGTTTCTGCAGCTTTTTTTGCTAAAGCTCCAATTTTAACTGTTTCTGCATAATCAGAGTATACGCAGCAACTATACATAGCGGTGTTTAAATCATGGGGATTTAACAAGTGATTGGCAACAATCGTTCCCGTGTCCACTGGAAAACCATCATAGTTTACTGCGCGCACTTGAAACCCAGCTTTAGCTGATTCATCAACAAGTTTTGAAGAAAGTGCTTCATCAATTTTAAAGTCAAAATCTAAGGACGCAATTTCATACCAGTTCTCATCCACATGTCGACCTGAAACTTGAGACCTTGTTTGGACCGACTGTCCAAGTACTGAGAGCCATTGGGTCGAGTAGTAGAGAATGCGCACTACGTTTTGACGTTTAAACTCTTCAGCTAGACCTTTGCATGCGTTCGCAAGTTCTAAATAGCCACGATTAAGGTCAGGTCTTAAAATATGTGGCAAGCCTGGAACCCAGGCATAAACGAGCTTTCCTGTCATTTTCCACCCCCTGCCGCAAGATCCCACTCCATGACAGCGTTACCAGTGCCGATGACGGAGCCATAGCCGTGAAATTTAGCTGGAGTTTTTGGCATACCCATCGCAGCAAGCATCCATGTGAGGCTTCCTGCTTTTACTTCGGCAAAAGTCTCCCGCATAAAATCGGGTAAACATCTAAAGTATGCATCAAGATCACCCCTACGCAGCATATCGATGACCTTCATGTCCCATTCGTATTGAGCTTGGGAAAATATATGCTCTTGACTCATATCCTCTGGAAGATCTGGATTTGGCTCTCGAGAAAAATGCAGATGAGATAACGTGTTGCTTGCAGCAAGAACAGCACGACGGCCAGTTTTTTCAATAGCTTTCCTCGTAGCAGCACCAAGCTTTAAAAATTCCTCTTGAGCGATATCATCGTCATAAAAATAGGGACTATTGTTGGCTGAAATAGCAACCACTGGGATATCCCAATCAGGATTCATCATGTGAAGTGCCACAATTGTGCCATAATCCACTCTAAACTCCGGATTTTCCATCTTCTTCATGGTGAGTCCAAGGGACTTTCCTTCGTCGCAAATAGCATTTGCTAACGCGCAGTCTACGTTCATTTCAAATTTATAACGAAAGAGGTGTGGAAAAATTGGATCAACCGAAAGACCAGAAAGTTTTGGAACACAAAGAAGATGATGTCCCACAACCGTCTGCCAATGTGGCGAGTGCACAATGATGACATCAGGCTTGAGATTTTTCAAACTTTGGCGGCAGGCTTCATAGGCAAAACGCAGCGACTCCCAACCACCGCGAGACTTGGGCTCATTTTGAGGTGGGTTTTCACCATAAACAAGATGGGGCGGGTGCGGGGCAAGCCACCCACTAAGAATCTCTCCGGCGGATTTTGGTCCAGGTGCCATGGTCGATGAGCCTTTCGCAAAAGAAAAACAGATTAAGGGTCAGATCCGTGATCACCTTAATCCGTTCACAAAAGGCGGTAAATTGAAATCTTCTGAAATCCCTGAGGGGATTACGGACAGATTGTGGGCTTGGTCACCTTCGTTGGATCAACGCCCTGACTAATACTGGAATAACTGGCACATAGACTCGTTTTTTCTTCGGCCGTGCAAGTGTTTGGCGCGGTGCACTGGCTATTGATTTTTGTGGCTAGGGCTTTTGCGTAAGCCTCATTCATCTGACCCTTTAAAGCCTGTGCCTGGTAAGTACTATCACTTCCAGTTCCACCAGCTGAGGTTTTCAATGTGCTGGCCGTCTGTTTAAGCTTGGTAAGCTGAGACGTGATGACCGAGGTTACAGATGATGGCACACCGGCCGCTTCAAATGATTGACTCACCATGATTAGGCCGTTGAGGGCAAGGGCCAGCTGAGACTTGGCATTTGTCGTATCAAACGAAGCATCGACCACAGACTTAAACTCAGTCAAAGTTGTTGCAAGAGAAGCAGCCGAGCTAAACGTAGCAGTGCTGATTTTGGTGGAGACGGTCTGGACACCAGTATAGCTTGAACCACTGCTTGCTACTCCATCAACCAAAACGCCTTGCTGGAAAATAAGGGCTTCGATGAGATGTAACAGCGCAAATGAAATATGTGCTTTGGGACTGCTAAAGGATGTCCCTGTCTGATCGGGGCAAATCGTGGCACTAAGGTGCCTTTCATCAATAGACTGTGACAAGACGAGGGATCGGCTGACAAATGGGCAGAGTTTTCGAATTCCCTTGTCTAAAGCTCCAAGTGTTTTCACGTTTGCGCGCAACGTATCATTCACCTCACTTGGAACGTAAACCTTCGTAATGCCGATGGAGCTAAGTCCCGGATACGATTTTTCAGAACCCAAAGCAGCCTTGTCAGCATCTGTGAGATTTAACAGAAGACAACTAAGCTGACCCAGAGCATTTGATGAACTCGCACCACTAGATGATGATGAAGAACATTTCGATGCCGAAGAGCTAGATCCAGAGTTTGAACCAGAAAGTGTCGACAGCTTTCTGACCACCTGAAAAATATCAACGCCGGCTTGGCTCAGGTATATATTCCCAAGAAGAATTCCGGCGTCACCGTTATTAGATGACCGCCCATAAGCTTTGTTGGCAAGCTCCTCAGCAAGCGCAAAGTCACCCTCGTCATAAGCAAGCTGAGCGCGCTCCAAAAGGGCCGAATAGGAATCATCCTTTGAGCCGAAAAGCTTATTAACGTTTGCCGTTCCGCAACTCGAGACAAACTGCATCATCACAAATGCAATGAGCAAACCGCCAATCATTATTAGAACCTTTCGCACACCATAGTTTCCCATCACGACCTCCATTCAGCGGAACTTTTTAATCCGCGTAGTAGATGATTTTTTCACCGTCTTCTGTCACGTGGTACTTTTCCCGAAGAATCTTACGCGCGTAGGCTTTACTCTCCTTAATCATATGGATTTCATTAGCCAGGTGCTCATTTTCAGCCTTCAGTGCGGCTACCGTTTCTTCAAGAATATATTTTGACTTTGAAAGCGAGAAGTAGCGAGCAATGGACGTATCACCTCGCAGAACTCCAATGACAATCACCACTGATGCAAAGCAATAAAGAAAGCCCGCCCCGCGCTCTAGAAGCAGGTTTACTATACCGGTCTGTTTAGTCTTCCGACGGGAGACCAAAATCCACCTCAAGTGACAACAATTAAGCCATGTCTGGATGTCTTAATTATAGCACCGGGAGCCTTAGAACTCCTCAGAACCAGAGGACAAATGATGAGCCTCAACGCGGCGAAGACCGATATCTTTAAACCGAACCAGAACTTTGGGACGACCAAAATTAGTTTCAATTTGCTCAACAGTTCCAGTCCCGTAAGTTGGATGATGCACCTGAGATCCTGGTTCAATCATTTGCGAAGAATAATCATCTTCTCCAGCATATTCGTAGTATTGGCCTTCTCCGTGGTTCTTAGCAGCAGGGGATTCAACATGCAGCCCCTCCAACGGCGAGTGACCTCCAGGGGGCGTCAAAATATTGACGAACTTTGCTGGAATCTCTTTCAAAAACCTGGACACATCGTTGGCCTGGGTTTGGCCATAGGTGCGACGCATGTAGGCGGCTGAAAGGGATAATTTCTTTTTAGCCCGCGTCATTCCTACGTATAACAGCCTGCGCTCTTCTTCGAGGGTGTCTTGATCGTCACAACTATTAAAGTGAGGCAAAAGCCCATCTTCAAGTCCAACGAGAAACACGCGGTCAAACTCTAAGCCTTTTGCCATATGAAGGGTCATCATGTTAACACCAGAGGCGTCACCCTCCACGTCACTGGCAAGCATGGTTGCCTGGAGCCAGTCGGCTAGAGTGGATCCTGGGTTTGATTCCACATATTCCGCAATGGCAGTGGCCAGCTCCATAACGTTGTCTTGTTTATCCTCGGCTTGATCGGGGAATTTTTTTGCCAAGTATGCGAAGTAATGAATACTCTCAATCAAGCCTTCCAAAAATTCTGGTAGCGGTAAATTGGCTAAACTTAACTTTAGGTTCTCTATGAGATCAATAAAGACCGCCAGCTTATTGGAAAGTCTTGGGACACCTTCACCAGCCAATTCACGGGCCGCCTCGTAGGCGGGAATACCTTTGTCACGCCCCCTCGCCAAAACAGCGTCAACTGCCGTATCACCGAGACCTCTAGTCGGAGTATTGACCGCCCGCATAAAACTTACGTCATCCCTCGGATTAACCAGTAGCTTTATGTAGGCCATTACGTCTTTCACTTCAACGCGGTCATAAAACCTGACTGTTCCGAAAATTTTATAAGGAATTTTTTCTTTTCTCAGCGCGTCTTCTAATAATCGACTTTGACTATTGGTCCGGTAAAATATGGCGACGTTTTCAAAATGGTACTCATTAACTTCTTTTTTGATGGTTTCAGCAACCCACCAAGCCTCAAACTCACCGTCAGTTTCGTATCTAAAATCTATTAATTCACCTTTGGGATTTGACGTCCTCAACGTTTTGTCAGCACGTTTTTTGTTGTGAGCAACCACGGCAGCTGCAGCTTCAACAATTGTGGAGGTACAGCGGTAGTTTTCTTCAAGCTTACAAAGTCTGACGTTAGGATACATCTTGTCAAAGTCAATGATGTTAGCCGGAACTGCGCCACGCCAGCTATAGATCGATTGATCGTCATCGCCAACCACAAAAAGATTCTGATGCTTCTCTGAAAGGTGCCTCAAAAGTTCGATCTGAGGCTTATTGGTGTCCTGATATTCATCGACCAAAATATACTGATAGCGATCCTGCATCAGACGCCGCACTCGCTCGTTTGCACGAAGCAAAAGCAACATGTTCATGATGAGGTCACCAAAATCCATGGCGTTTGCCAAGGCGAGTGTCTCTTGGTAGGCCGCGTAAACATCGACGCCGCCAACTGGCATAAAATCCCTAAAGGCACTCTTATATGTTTCACGATCTGACGGGAAAAGTCCGAGTGTCTTGGCGTGATTGATGGCATGCCGAAACTCGGCAACACTTGTATCTTTATCTAGCTTGATGCTACTTCGCTGAATAATTTTCTTAATCACCGAGTTCTGGTCAGCATCATCGTAAATCGTGAAGTCTGAAGTGAAGCCAAGCTCTGGCGCAAACTCCCGAAGCCAGCGGGCACATGCCGAGTGAAACGTCGAGATCAAGGCCTTATCAGCGACAGGGCAAATAGCAAATACTCGCTCCCGCATTTCCCCAGCTGCTTTATTGGTGAAAGTTAACGCCAAAATTTGCCAAGGGGAAACCCCTTGCTCAATCAGTAATGCAATCCTTGTGGTGATAATCCTGGTCTTGCCGCTACCCGCACCAGCAAAAACAACAGCAGGTCCATCACGGTGGGTTGCCGCCTCGCGCTGAGAGGGATTTAGTCGATCGATTAGGCCTGCCGTCATAGCGTCTTTTTATTCAACTGTAACTGATTTAGCGAGATTTCGCGGTTGATCCACATCCGTCCCACGTTTAACTGCGATATAGTAGCTCAAAAACTGCAGTGGGATCACAGACAAAATTGTTTGCAGCGCAGCATCCTTCACCTGCGGACAGGGAATATAATCCTGGCAAATGTCTTTAAACCTATCATCTTGCAGGTCCCCAACCCCAATGCAGACACCTTCTCTTGCTCGGACTTCTTCAACGTTAGAAATCATCTTTTCGTAGTGGGAATCATGCGGGGCGATGGCAACAATCGGCATATGCTTATCAATTAAGGCAATCGGCCCGTGCTTAAGCTCACCGCCGGCGTAACCTTCGGCGTGAATATAGGAAATTTCTTTAAGCTTAAGGGCCCCTTCTAGGGCAATCATAAAACTTGGGCCCCGGCCCATAAAGATAAAGTTCGTTGCTTCATAATATTTTGCTGCAACCTCTTCAATAAGACCTGCGGCGTTGACCGCTCGGTCGACTGCACTGGGCAACTGTCGCAACGCCTCGATGGCCTTTGCGTAAGTCTCTTTGCCAAGGCGATTTTTTTTCTCACCGATAGCAAGGCCAAAAAGATAATGACATAAAACCATGCTCGTGAAAGCCTTGGTTGACGCAACTCCAACCTCAGGGCCCGCTTCCATATAGAGCGTTGCCGACGATGCGCGTGGAATACTTGAAAACCGCACATTGCAAACCGCAAACGTCTGACAACCTTTGGCCGTAGCGTGCTTGATACAAGCCAAGGTGTCTGCTGTTTCACCAGACTGGGTCACTGCGATCACCAGCGTATCTTTGTCAAGATAAGGATCCCGGTAACGGAACTCACTGGCCAGTTCGACAGAAACAGGCACTCCCACGAATTGCTCTACGGAATACTTTGAAATGAGCGCGGAATAATAAGCCGTACCGCACGCAACATAAACGATGCTCTTAACTCTAGCCAAGTCAAGATCATCGACACCCATTTCCTTGGTATCAATTTTACCACTTGCCGCATCGACGAGCCTTGCAATGGTATTAGCAATGACTGCAGGCTGCTCGTGAATTTCTTTGAGCATGTAGTGGCGATAGCCCTGTTTTTCGGCACTAGCTGCTGTCCAATTGAGGACGGAAGCCGCACGCTTTAATTGTTTCCCAGAAAAATCACAGAGCTCAACGGCAGATTTGGTGAGCTTGCCCACCTCGCCATCATTTAAAAAGATCACTGATTTTGTAAGAGGTAAAAGAGCTAAAGCATCACTCGCAAAATAATTTTCGCCGTCTCCCACACCGATGACGACGGGAGATCCTTGCTTTACAAGATAAAGTGCATCAGGTTCTCCAGCCCACA